>NZ_JBHWIJ010000366.1:0-7700 GCF_042732255.1 Kitasatospora sp. NPDC059803
GCCGTCGAACTCGCCACGGGCCCGGCCGGGTTCCGCCACGCGTGCCGTTACGCGTGCCGTGCGCCGCGCCTGCGCGCGACCACGACCAGCACGCCGCCCGCACTCAGCAGCGCCGCCGCACCGGTCACGCCGAGCGGCAGCACGCTGCCCGCCCCGGTGGTCGGCAGCGCGCCGCCGGGCCGCTCATCGGGCCAGGACGGCCCGGCGCTCGGCGACGGCGGCGGCGGGGACGCCACCGCCGCCACCGCCACTGCCGAGGACGACGACGGGCCCGGCGACGGGCCCGGGGTCGAGACCGCACCCGGCGGCGACGACGGGGCCGCGCCCGAACCGGCCGACGGGAGCAGCCGGTTGACGACCGTCACCGTGATCCCGTCGTCCAGGGTCTCGCAGGTGAGCACCAGCGGCCCGAAGACCGCGATGGCCGGCGCCGCGTAGCCGTCGGGCGGGCTCACCTCCACCCAGTAGTACGTCCCCGGCCCGACGACGGTCCGGCAGATGCCGTCGGCCCCGGTGACGCAGGGATCGCCGATCGGCGAGTCCTTGTGCCCGCCGGTGGTCTGCGGCCAGCTGGGCCCGCCGTTCCAGCGCCACAGCTGGAACGTCGCCCCGGCCAACGGTTTGCCGTCCTGGTCGTGCTTGACCAGGGTCAGCGTGCCCTCCTGCGGCCGGAAGCCGAAGTCGAAGGTGTGGTCGTCCTGGCCCGGCCCGCCGGTGGTCAGTTCCCGCTCGGCGAACGTTGCGCCCGGCGGGACGACGCCCTTGGAGTTGATGAACGGGTTGTCGCCGACGTCGTGCCGGGTGGGCACCCACTGGTACAGCGGGCCGCCCTGGGCGTAGTCGGCGGGGTTGTCCAGCCGGATCGTGTACTTGGTGTGCGGCTTGAGCCCGCCGTCCACGTTCGAGTCGTCGAAGTAGTACTCGCCGCGCGCCGTCGTCCGCGCCGTGCCGACGAGCTTCCCCGGCCCGTCGTACAGGTGGACGGTGGCGCCCTCCACCGGGCGCTGGCCCGGCTTCTGGATGCCCTTGTGCTCGGTGTCGTACCAGACCCGGTTGCCGATCTGCAGCGGCGCCTGGTCGCAGAGCACCTCCAGGTCGCCCATCGAGGCGCCCTTGCCGAACGGCGCGGGCACGTTCGCCGGGTTGAGCCGCAGGCCGAACGCCGGGTCCTGCTTGCCGTCGCGCTGGACGAACGACGTGCCGTAGCCGAAGGCCGTGCTGTTGGGGTCGAACCCGGAGGTCCCGATGGTGTTCTCGACCTTGGACAGCGCCATCCCGGCGTAGGCCGCGTTGTGGTGGACGCCCATCCGGCTGGTGTCGAAGAAGCGGGCGCCCCGGGGCGAGAGCCCGCAGCCGGTGTTGGCGTCCAGCACGTAGGTGCCGCCGGCCAGGCAGGCCTTGTTCAGGTCACCGCCCGACAGCACCTCGCCCACCGCTGCGCCCGACCCCGACTGGCCCGTCGCCCGGTCGGCCATGCGGTCGCGGAAGGCCAGCAGCATCGAGCCGTCCGTCTCGAAGCCGACCTCGCCCAGCTCCGGCTCCGGCTGGGCGCGGAAACCGGCGCAGGTCTGGCCGTTCTGCGTGGTCGGGTAGGTGTTCGTCCACGGGAACCAGCCCGCGCCGTCGCACGGGCCCGAGCCGACGGTCGACTGGCGCGGGTAGTCCAGCGGCTGGTCCAGCACGGCCGTGCGGAACCGGCCGGTGGCCAGGTCGAAGGGCAGCACGACTGCCCGCAGGTCGGAGGCCTTGCCCGTCGACTCGCCCGAGCAGACCCCGCCGAGGTAGCCGACGCCGTCCTGGAGGCCCAGGCCGAACGGCCGCCAGTCCCCGGCCGAGGCGCAGCCCGGGTCCGGGATCGGGTAGACGCCCCTCGGCTGCGCGGCCGTCGGCGCGGTCGCGTCGTAGCGGTACAGCGTGCGGGTGTTGAGGTTGACGACGAACAGGTCCCGGCCGTCGTTCGTCACCTTCAGCCCGCCGAGGCTCTCCTTGCCCGGCGCGACGAGGAACGCGTCGTCCGTCCCCGGCCCGTGCGCCGTGCCGCCGGCGTCCGGGACGGTGGTGAACAGCGTGGTCCGCCCCTGCGCCGGGTCGGTCACGTAGATGCCGCCGGCGCCGCCCGGACCGTAGTCCGTGGTGCGCTTGGCCGACGCCGAGGAGAACACCCGCCGGTCGGCCTTGTTCCACGCGATGCCGTAGAGCGTGCCCGTCTGCGCGTCGGTGGCGAGGTTCGTGACGTTGACGTCCACGCCGTCCTGGCCGCGCGCGCGGTACGGGAACGACACCAGCGTGCGCTGCGCGCCGCCTCCCAAGGTGGTGTTCTGGCAGGTCGTCACCAGCGGCGCGTTCTGCTGACAGTAGTCCCCCGGGTACCACAGCCCGGTGGTGTACGAGACGTTCTTGCCGCCGGAGAGGTCGACGAACTCCTCGTTGGAGCTCAGCTGGTTCGGCGCGCCGTCCAGCCCCTGCCGGGAGGCGAACGCCGGGAACAGCACGCCCGGCCTCGGATTCACCACCTGCACCCGGTACGTTCCGCCGTGCTCCCGGCTCCGCGGCGGCGCCAGCGTGACCGTCCCGTCGGCCCCGGTGGTGCCCTCGACGCGGGCCCGCTCCTCGCCGGTGAGCGTCACCTTCACGCCCGCCAGCCCCGGCTCCAGCGCGGGCGTCCACACCCCGGAGGAGTCCACGGCCCGGATCACCCGGACCGTCACCGTCCCGTCCTCCGTCTGCGAGAACGCCGCCGGCGCCGTCAGCGCCCCGCCCCCGCACAGCGCGGCGGCGAGCACCGCGGCCCGCGCGACGCCCTTCCTTCTCCTTCTCGTCCCCACCTGATCCCCACTCTCATGGTCGGCGGACATCTGCCCGATCCGGACAGGACCCCCAGAAGAGCGACAACCGGTCGTCCACGTCCTGGTTTCGGGGCGCATTCACTGGTGTGTGTGACAGATGAAGGGCTGGAAATCGCATCAAGTTCGGATACGACCGCACAAGTTCGCATACCGCAGGAGAAATCCCGACGCCCCCTCGGACGGACTCTCCCAGCACCGTGAGCCCGAGGACCCGGCGGTTGAGGTGGTGCCTCAGCCCGCGGCGGGGAGGCGCCGCGACCAGGCCGTGCGCGTGACCGGCAGGGCGGTCACGCTCAGGGCCAGGAGGGGGACGAGGACGCCGAGAGCCGGCGCGCCGAGCAGGCCGTGGAAGATCCGCCTCGTGCCGGCGACGGCCAGGAGGGCGCTGCCCAGTGCGGTGGCGAGGACGAGCACCGGCGCGTACTTCGACCCCCGCCGCAGGTGGCGTGCCGCACAGACCCACGACCAGACCGCCACCGCGGCCGCGATGAGGATCAGGAAGCCGGTGAACCCCTCGACGAGGCCGTTGAGCTGGGATGTCTCCTCCTCAGCGGCGCCCCACTGGTCCCGGGGCGGCAGCGGGCTGCCCGGGGAGGGGCGCAGGGCCAGTACGTAGCAGGGCGCGGCGCCCCAGAGCCACGCCCCGGCCAGCATCAGCCGAGCGGGCAGGAGTCGACGGGCGGGGGGTGTGCGTGGTGCAGGCATGACGGGTCACTCCGGACGGAAGAGGCCTGTGGTGGGGACGGATCGAGCCTCACCGATGCGGCCTGACCACCGCATGAGTACGGCTACTCATTCCGCACAGGTCGGCGCAGGTCCGCACAGCGGACGGGGCGCCGTGGCGTTCCCGCAGCCCACTGCCGAAGAGGCGGGCGCCTCGCCGCCGTTCCGGTACCCGGCCGCCGTCCTGCCCGGGGCCATTAGGCCTGAAAGTCGCTATCCGAAGCCGGTGATCAAACCGTAGGAATGGCTCCACGGCCTGACCGGCCACCCACCCGCGATCAGAAGGAGCCCTCACCCATGATCCGTCTTCGTACCTGTATGACCATCGCCGGCGCCGCGGCGATGTTCGCCCTGGCCGCCGCGCCCGCGCAGGCCGCCCCGGGCGACGTCACGACCTCGTGCGGAAGCGTTCTGACCCCGGCCGGCTTCGTCGACGTGAGCTGGGGCTACAGCAGCAGTTGCGGCACGCAGAGCTTCAGCCCGAACATCAAGCAGATAAAGCAGCTCACCGGACTGCCCGTCGGCACCGTGGTCCAGGCCTGCTCCACCACCTACCCGCCGGCGGGCTGGGTCCAGACCGGCTCGTACTACACCAGCAGCTGCGTCGCCTGGTCGAACCCGAGCTTCAACAACAACGCCTGGCAGCTGAAGCGCGTCTCCTGACCGGGCGACTCCGCTGGGGCCCGGGGCGGGGAAAAGGGCGCGCCCGGGCCCCGCCCCCCCCCGAGGACGCCCGGCCGAGGGCTGGATCGGGCTAGCGGCCCGGGTACGGCGGCTGCGGGATCGGCGGGGCCGGGGGCGGAGGCGGCGGGGGCGGGGGAGGCTGGGGGGCCTCCAAGATCGGGACCGCGGTTTGCGGCACGGCGAATCTCCCTTCGGCGTGACGGGTTTCCGACCTGGCGGGGTGCCGAGGCCGGCGAATGTGGGCGGCTCCGGCTGCGGGGGTTCACCCGGAGCCGCCGGTCCCGCCTCGGGCCTTCGCGCGGCGGATGCCCGAGGCGGGGGTACTGGGGTCAGACGGACGGCGTGTCTGGAACCGACGCAGCGAAACCAGCGCGGTCCATGGCGTCCGCCTTGACGTGGTGCTGGATCAGGACCGACAGCAACCCGAGGACGACGGCGTGGCCGAGTGCCCACAGCCCGGTGAGCGCGGTGCCCACAGGATCGCGGTCTGTGCTGCGGTGTCGGCCGCTCACGCCTGGTCCACGGCGATGTCCGCCCACGTCGTCTTTCCGTGCGGCTCCAGGTCGACGCCCCAGACAACGGCCAATCGGTCGACCAGGGCCAAGCCACGGCCGGACTCCGCGTCGTGGGCGGCGCCGATCAGGACCGGCAGGGCGCAGGATCCGTCCCGTACGGAGATCCGCACGGCCTGGCCGGCGCGGTTGGTCATCGGGGCGACGCCGACCCGCATCTCGGTCAGGCAGCCGGTCTTGACCGCGTTGGAGACCAGCTCTGTGACGACCAACTCGGCGTCGTCGGCCAGGTGACCCAGCTCCCAGTCCGCGAGCGCGTCGCGGACCAGCCGACGCGCCGCAGAGGCAGACTGCGGCGCGTACGGCAGTTTGGCCATGGCAGGGCGTGCGAGTGGTTCCGTTCTGATCAGCATCTCGGTGGTCACGGTCCGCTCCTGGTCGCCAGGGCTGCATACTCCGGACAGCGGGGGCTGTCCGGGTGGCAGCGGTCGGAGTCAGCCGCCCGGAGCTTCCCCGGAGCCGGTGTCGACTCTCGACCCGGGCGGCTGACACCAAGTCAACCGATGCTCCGTCGTCCAAGTCCCTGTCTAGGACGGTCGGTTGTCTTTACCGTGTTTACCGCCACCCGGCGCCGAGGAAGGGAGTGGTCATGGCACAGCCTGTGACGAACCACCAGCTCGAAGTGGCCATTGCCGACGCCGACATGACCTTCGACGCCCTCGCCCGAGGCGTCGTCCGCGTGGCGGCCGAGGTCGGTGTCCACCTGCGGACGAACCCGTCCACGGTCCACAAGTGGCTGCGCGGCGCCGATCCGGAGGGCGACACTCCTGCTTTCATCTGTGAGGCGCTGTTCCGCAAGACGGGACGGCTCTACACCCCAACCGAACTCGGGCTGCGGTCGGTGGAAGAATCCGATCCGGGCCTCGGGCTGTCCATCGGCCCCGACCCGGTGGGCGTCCTCGCACGGGTGTGGAGAGCTGACTTGGACCGACGAAAGTTCCTGGCCGCCTCGGCATACTCCGTCGCCGCGATGCACCTGCCGCTGGACCACGTCCGCGAGAGCGCAGAACGAACCGCAGCCGTCCGAGGAGGCGCCGTCGCCGGAGTCGCCGAGGTCGCCGCCGTCCGCGACATGATCAGCATGTTCACCGAGATCGACGAGCGCCACGGCGGCCAGCACGGCCGCTCCGCCCTGATCCAGTACCTGCGGTCCGACGTCGCCGCCCTGTGCCGGGGCACCTTCCGCACCCACGAGGACCGCCAGCAGATGCTCTCAGCCGCAGCGGTCGGCGTGCACCTTGCCGGCTGGAAGGCGTACGACGCCGGCGAGCAGGGCCTCGCCCAGCGGTACTACCACCAGTCCTACGCCCTCGCCGTCGAGTCCGGGATCACCGGCCACGACGCCTTCGTCCTGCGTACCCTCGCCCAGCAGGGCATGAAGCTCCGCCACCCTTCCAAGACCTTCGCACTGTCCGAGACCGCTCTGTCCCGTGTCGCCGGTCGCGTGGACGCCGCGACCGAGGCACTGTTCACCATCACCCACGCCCATGGCCTGGCGGCCACCAACCAACGCCGCCCCGCCGTTCAGGCCGTCCAGCGGGCTCGGGACTTGCTGGAGGCTGCTGGCGGCGACGCCATGCCGTACTGGGCCCTCTCCTGGGGCCCGGCGCGTGCCACGGTCAACTCCCGCAGCGCCAAGGTCTTCTCCCGACTCGGCGACCGGAAGGGCGCTGCAGAGAACTTCGCGGCGGCGGCGGCCAACCGCCCGGCTTCGACCTACGCGAGGATCCTCGCGCTCGACCTAGTGGATCAGGCCAAGATGGAACTCGCTGACGGCGGCATCGAGCAGGCATGCGGGACCTGGAACCACGCGCTCGATGCCATGGCCGGCGTGCAGTCCGTCCGCACCCGCCGTTCGGTGATGGAGATGCGCAAGAGCCTCGCCCAGTTCAAGAGCCGGGGCGTTTCGGCCGCCCAGGAACTCGACGCGCGGGCCGCCGCCTTCCTAGCGTGATCAGCCTGTCGCCGGACCGGCCGCACGCCCGCCGTGCCCCTCCGTGTCGGTGGCGGCCGCAAGCACACAAGACGTGCGGCGGCCGGGATGGTTCCCAGCCGCCGGCACGACTCGAAGCCGAGCACCGGGTTCGTCCCGATGGGGCGGCAGGCCCAGGAAGTACTGCTCCGACGCCTACCGGCAGGCTGCCTACCGTGCACGCCGAAAGCCCGCAACCCAGGGGCTGGCGGTACCTCCCCAGGGAGCGAGCGAGAGCTGACAAGGGCCAGTACGACTATGGTGTGTCTCCTTGAGGTCTGCCCGGATTCGCGGTCCGGACGTACACCCATCTGATGCCGACGAGCGAGTCCCGGACGCGTTCCGCGATCGACAGGGTGCTTCCGAGTTCGGAGGCGGGGCACTCTGCGCCGAAATCCGAGGGCATGTGCCCCACGTGTGACCTGGCGGCCTGATCCCTACCTCGCACTCACCGCGACGTGGGCCCCGATAGTGGCCATTCGTGCAGGTCAGAGGGATATCGGTGCTACGAGGCGGCCTGCAGCAAGGCGCCGTCCTGCCACTTGAGGATCTTGTCGAAGCTCACGATGGCGCCCCGGAGCGGGTGGTTGCGGAGCTGGACGTGGTCGGTGAGGGCGTGGATGAGGAAGAGGCCGCGGCCGGATTCAGCGGTGAGGTCCGGGAGGGCGTCGAGGTCCACGGGGCGCAGCGTGGGCACCGCGGGGCGGACGGGGAGGACGTGGGTGTCGTAGGGGTGGCCGTCGCGCCGGGGCTGGTGGGCGGTGAGGACCCGGGCCGGGACGGTGGCGCGGCCGCGGCGGGGGCGGCGGTGCGCGGCCGGGCGGGGCGGCGGCGGAGGGACGGGGCGGCGGCGCACCGCCCGGGCGGGGGTGCCGACGGGGCCGGGCCGGCCGCGGCCGCGGT
>NZ_JBHWIJ010000367.1:0-1551 GCF_042732255.1 Kitasatospora sp. NPDC059803
GCCGAGGGCAAGGTCGTGGCGATGGTCGGCGACGGCGTCAACGACGCGGCCGCCCTCGCCCAGGCCGACCTGGGCCTGGCCATGGGCACCGGCACCGACGCCGCGATCGAGGCCGGCGACCTCACCCTGGTCCGCGGCGACCTTCGCTCGGCGGCCGACGCCATCCGGCTCTCCCGCCGCACGCTCGGCACCATCAAGGGCAACCTGTGCTGGGCCTTCGGCTACAACGTGGCAGCGATCCCGCTGGCCGCCGCCGGGATGCTCAACCCGATGGTCGCCGGCGCCGCGATGGCCTTCTCCTCGGTCTTCGTGGTCACCAACAGCCTGCGGCTGCGCCGCTTCCAGCCCGCCTGACCCGCCCGCGCGACGCGGAAGGGGGGGGGGGGGGGCGGGGCGGCGGCGGCCGGGCCCGCGCCGTCCCCCCCGGCGCGCGGGGGCACGGCCTGCCGGCTCCCGGGGCGCGGGGGGGGGGCCGTCCCCGAGGGGGCGGGGCCCTTCCCCGCGTCACCGCGCCAAAGCACCACCGCGTCAACGCGTCACCGCGTCACCGCGTCACCGCCCGAGCAGCTCGCCGCCGTTGCAGTGCAGGATCTCGCCGGTGATGAACCCGGCCTCGGGCGAGGCCAGGAAGTAGACCGCGGCCGCGACCTCACCGGTCTCCCCGATCCGGCCCAGCAGGGTGCGGGCCGCCCGGCGGGAGACCTCGGCCTCGTCCAGCCGGGGGCCGAAGAACTCGGTGCCGGCCACCGTCCCGGGCGCGACGATGTTGGCGGTGATCCCGGAGGTGCCCAACTGGGCGGCCAGGAAGTGGTTCCAGGCGTGCAGCGAGGCCTTCGCCGCGCCGAACGAGCCGGCCCCGCGCAGGGCGGCGATCGAGCTGATGGTGACCACCCGGCCGGCGCCGGGGGTGAGCCGGTCCCGGATCGACTCGGTGAGCAGCACCACGGTCAGCACGTTGCGCTCGAAGTCGCCGCGCCAGCGGGCCAGCAGGGCGTGCGGCCCGGCGCCGATCACGGTCTCCCGGCTGCCGGCGTTGTTGACCAGGACGTCGATCCGCTCGGGCAGTTCGGCGAGCGCGGCCTCGACGGCATCGGGGTCGGCGAGATCGCACACCAGCGGGGTGACGTTCGGCCCGAGGTCCGCCGCGGCCTTCTCCAGGACCGCGCGGCGGCGGCCCACGATCACGACCCGTTCGCCCGCCTCGGCGAACCGCCGCGCGACTTCGTACCCGATTCCCGTGCCACCGCCGGTGACAACGACGTTCCTGGCCATCTGCGCACTCCCTCCCCAGCTCCGCCGCCACGCTGCGAGGGTGCGGGACGGTCCGTACCGGAATGCCACGATTCCTATCACGCTCGGTTGCCGTGACTGCGGGGAGGGTGACGTCGCGCGCGCGGGAACGTGTGATATGGGCTCGGCACGAGGTGCACACGGAGCGTGGCGAGAGGCAGCTCACACCCCCCGGGCGTAACTTCTCGCACCCTGATACGTCTTAGGTTGGTAGTGCGGCAGTTTTCCGATGAGCGGGGACGCGACGAACGGCAATGCGTC
>NZ_JBHWIJ010000367.1:1561-2003 GCF_042732255.1 Kitasatospora sp. NPDC059803
CACCAGCAGCATCGAGACCACGTTCACGGCCGCGCCGCCCGGCGCGGCCCGCACCCCCCCCCGGCGGCGGCCCGTGGGGGCCCGCGGCGTGCCCCCCGAATTGGCGGGGCCCCCCCGGCCCCTCGCGGGGCCCCCCCACACCCCCACCGCCCCCCCCCCGCTTCCACCGACTGCCGCCGACGGGGCTCCGGCGGGCCCCGGGACGGTCGTCGACCTTGACGGCCTTCGCGCACGACGCCGGGGTTGCGGCGGGTCAGGGACGCTTTGAGCGGCCGTCCCCGGCTTCGGCCCGGCCCCGGAGTCGTGCGCCGTACGGTTCCGCCCCCGCGCGGGCGCCCACCCGGGCCCACCGCACGGGGACGCGGGGTGGGGGGGGCGCCCCCCCGCGGGCGCGGGCGCGCCGCCGGGCGCGGGGGCCGGGGGCCGGCGGCGGGCGGGTGTG
>NZ_JBHWIJ010000367.1:2013-7695 GCF_042732255.1 Kitasatospora sp. NPDC059803
CCCCGGCCCCGTTGGGGGGCGCCGTCGGGTCCCCCCCCCGCGGGGCCCCCCCCCGGCCCCCCCCCCCGGGGGCGGCGGACGGCCCGGCCCCCCACGGGGCGCCCGGCCCCTTCCGGGTGCAGCGTCAGCGGTCGCCGAGGGCGACGTAGTCGCGGATCTCGACGCCGGTGTAGATCTGGCGCGGACGGCCGATCCGGCTGGTCGGGTCGTTGATCATCTCGTGCCAGTGGGCGATCCAGCCCGGCAGCCGGCCGAGGGCGAACAGCACGGTGAACATGCTGGTCGGGAAGCCCATGGCGCGGTAGATCAGGCCGGTGTAGAAGTCCACGTTCGGGTAGAGCTTGCGCGAGATGAAGAAGTCGTCCTTGAGGGCGTGCTCCTCCAGCTTGAGCGCGATGTTCAGCAGCTCGTCGTTCTTGCCGAGCTGGCCGAGGACCTCGTGCGCGAGCAGCTTGACCTGCGCGGCGCGCGGGTCGAAGGCCTTGTAGACGCGGTGGCCGAAGCCCATCAGCTTGACGCCGGCTTCCTTGTTCTTCACCTTCGTGATGAACGCGTCGACGTCGCCGCCGTCCTTCTGGATGCTCTCCAGCATCTCCAGCACGGCCTGGTTGGCGCCGCCGTGCAGCGGGCCCCAGAGCGCCGAGATGCCCGCCGAGATCGAGGCGAACAGGTTGGCGTGGCTGGAGCCGACCAGGCGCACGGTGGAGGTCGAGCAGTTCTGCTCGTGGTCCGCGTGCAGGATGAGCAGCTTGTCCAGGGCGTTGACGATCACCGGGTTGAGCTCGTAGTCCTCGGCGGGGACGGCGAAGGTCATCCGCAGGAGGTTCTCGACGTAGCTCAGGTCGTTGCGCGGGTAGACGAAGGGCTGGCCCATCGCCTTCTTGTACGCGTAGGCGGCGATCGTCGGCAGCTTGGCGAGCAGACGGACGGTCGACAGGTGGCGCTGGCCGGCGTCGAACGGGTTGTGGCTCTCCGGGTAGAACGTGGAGAGCGCGCCGACCACCGAGGACAGCATGGCCATCGGGTGGGCGTCCCGCGGGAAGCCCTGGAAGAAGCGCTTGACGTCCTCGTGCAGCAGGGTGTGCTGGGTGATCTCGCGGTTGAACTCGGCCAGCTGGTCCGCGTTGGGCAGCTCACCGTTGATCAGGAGGTACGCGGTCTCGATGAAGCCGCCCTGCCCTGCGAGCTGCTCGATCGGGTAGCCGCGGTACCGCAGGATGCCGTTGTCACCGTCCACGAAGGTGATCGCGGACTTGTACGCGGCGGTGTTACCGAAGCCGTTGTCCAGGGTGACCAGGCCGGTCTGCGGGAGCAGCTTCGAGATGTCGAAGCCGGCGTTGCCCGCAGTGCTCTCGACGACGGGGTACTCGTACTCGCCGTCCTGGTACCGCAGTACTACCGAGTTGTCGCTCACGTCTTCCTCACCGACGAAATGAATCCTCTTCCAAGGTGCCCTGACTGTCTCTACCATCCCCCATCTGGAGGACAGCCGCGCACCCGGGGTGGCCCGAAAGGGCCCGCCCCTACAAAACCTGCTGCCGCAGCCGGTACGAACCGGACAAGATCGGCACCACCCTAGGCTCTGCCGTAAATCTCTTCACGTCAAGAGAACATTAGAGGCAACCATCCTGTTGGATAATCATCCAGTTGCCAGTCGATGATCGAGCGCCGCATGCCGTCGACCTGCACTGACGGTCCGCACGGCCTGGGCGATCGCCTTCCGTGACCCCACCAGTACCACCAGTTTCCTTGCCCTGGTCACAGCGGTGTAGAGCAGGTTTCGCTGGAGCATCGTCCAAGCGGACATGGTGACCGGAATCACCACCACTGGGTACTCGCTCCCCTGTGAGCGGTGGATCGTGACCGCGTACGCGTGGGCCAGCTCGTCCAGTTCGTCGAAGTCGTACGGCACCTCCTCGTCCTCGTCGGTGAGCACCGTCAACCGCTGGTCGTCCACGCTGAGGGCGGTCACCACTCCCACTGTGCCGTTGAAGACCCCGTTGCGCCCCTTGTCGTAGTTGTTGCGCACCTGCGTGACCTTGTCCCCCACCCGGAACGTGCGCCCGCCGAACCGCCGCTCCGCCAGCCCCTCCCGGGCCGGCGTCACCGCCCCCTGGAGCAGCGTGTTCAGGTTCCCCGCCCCGGCCGGACCCCGGTGCATCGGCGCCAGCACCTGGACGTCCCGCCGCGGGTCGAAGCCGAACCGCTGCGGGATCCGCCGCGCCACCACGTCCACCGTCAGACCGGCCGCCAACTCCGCGTCGTCCTCCGCGAACAGGAAGAAGTCCGGCAGACCGTCCGTCAGCGGCGGCCGCCCCTCGTTGATCCGGTGCGCGTTCGTCACCACCCCCGACTGCTGGGCCTGCCGGAAGATCCTGGTCAGCCGCACCGACGGGATCGGGCCGCCCTCCGCCAGCAGATCCCGTAGCACCTCGCCGGCGCCCACCGACGGCAGCTGGTCCACGTCCCCCACGAACAGCAGGTGCGCCCCCGGCGGCACCGCCTTGACCAGCTTGTTCGCCAGGATCAGATCCAGCATCGAGGCCTCGTCCACCACCACCAGATCGGCGTCCAGCGGCCGGTCCCGGTCGTACGCGGCGTCCCCGCCCGGTTTCAGCTCCAGCAGCCGGTGCACCGTCGAGGCCTCCGCCCCGGTCAGCTCCGCCAGCCGCTTCGCCGCCCGCCCGGTCGGCGCCGCCAGCACCACCTTCGCCCGCTTGGCCAGCGCCAGCGTCACGATCGACTTCACCGTGAACGACTTGCCGCAGCCCGGACCACCCGTCAGCACCGCGACCCGCTCGGTCAGCGCCAGCCGCACCGCCTGCTCCTGCTCCGGCGCGAGATCGGCCCCGGTACGCTTGGCCAGCCACTCCAACGCCACCGGCCAGTCCACCCCGCCGAACCACGGCATCCGGTCGGAATCCGAACGCAGCAACCGCAGCAGCTGGTTGGCCAGCGAGATCTCCGCCCGGTGGAACGGCACCAGGTACACCGCGGTGATCGCCTCGCCCGCCTCCCCCGGCACCGACTCCCGCACCACCCCCTCCGCCGCGACCAGCTCCGCCAGGCAGTCGATCACCAGGCCCACGTCCACCTGCAGCAGCTTCACGCCGTCCGCGATCAGCCGCTCCTCCGGCAGGTAGCAGTGCCCCTGGTCGCTGCTCTGCGACAGCGCGTACTGCAGCCCCGCCTTCACCCGCTCCGGGCTGTCGTGCGGGATCCCCACCGCCTGGGCGATCCGGTCCGCCGTCAGGAAGCCGATCCCCCACACGTCCGACGCCAGCCGGTACGGCTCGTTCCTCACCACCCCGATCGAGGCGTCCCCGTACTGCTTGTAGATCCGCACCGCGAGCGAGGTCGACACCCCGACCCCCTGGAGGAAGACCATCACCTCCTTGATGGCCTTCTGCTCCTCCCAGGCCGCCGCGATCTTCTTCGTCCGCTTCGGCCCCAGCCCCGGCACCTCGATCAGCCGGCCCGGCTCGTGCTCGATCACCTCCAGGGTGTCCACCCCGAAGCGCTCCACGATCCGCTCGGCGAACCGCGGCCCGATCCCCTTGATCAGCCCCGAACCCAGGTACCGCTGGATGCCCTGCACCGTCGCCGGCAGCACCGTCGTGTAGTTCTCCACCGTGAACTGCCGCCCGTACTGCGGATGCGAGCCCCACCGCCCGTGCAGCCGCAGCGACTCCCCCACCTGGGCTCCCAGCAGCGCGCCCACCACCGTCAGCAGGTCGTTCCCGCCCCGGCCGGTGTCCACCCGGGCCACCGTGTAACCGGTGTCCTCGTTGGCGTACGTGATCCGCTCCAGCACGCCCTCGACCTGCGCGAGCTGGCGCGGCGCCTCCTGCCCCGACTGCGCCTGCCTGGCCACCGGGACCCCCTTCGACCAGTACGGGTGGACCTTTCGTTACGCACCGTACCGCCCGGCCACGACAAGCCCGCACCCGCGCCCGACCGCCCCCACGGCAGGAGCGCCCCCGGGCCCCTGCCATGCAGCGCCCCGCCGTGCAGCGCCCCCGCCGAGGTGCCAGGCTGGGACGGGCAGGGGGGCACGATCGCGCCCGTCCGGGCCCCGTCCGAGGAGCAGTGCCCATGCTCAACACCGCCTTCCGCCCCGGCTCCCCCGACTGGCTCGACCTGGGCAGTCCCGACACCCGGGCGTCCGTCGACTTCTACACCGCCCTGTTCGGCTGGACCTTCGACCCGGCCGGCCCCGAAGCCGGCGGGTACGGCTTCTTCCAGCTCGACGGCCGGACGGTCGCCGCCCTCGGCCCGCTCGCCGAGGAGGGCTCCCTGCCCGCCTGGACGCTGTACTTCGCCACCCTCGACGCCGACCGCACCACCGAACTCGTCGAACAGGCCGGCGGGCACGTCCGGTTCACCCCCTTCGACGTCTTCACCGCGGGCCGGATGGCCGGCTACACCGACCCGACCGGCGCCGAGTTCGCCGTCTGGCAGCCACACGACACCCGCGGCCTGGAGGTCGTCAACGAGGAGGGCAGCCTCTGCTGGGCCGAGTGCTACAGCGTCGACGCCGAACGCGCCAAGACCTTCTACCGGACCGTCTTCAGCTGGCAGGAACAGGACGTGCCGCTCGAAGGCACCTCCTACACCGTCCTCACCCCCGCCGGCGCCGGCAGCGACGACGCCCACGGCGGCATCATGCAGCTCGGCCCCGAACAGACCGCCCGCGGCACCACCTCGCACTGGCTCCCCTACTTCGAGGTCCCCAACGTGGACGCCAGCCTCGCCATCGCCGACAAGCTCGGGGCCACCGTGCGGATCCCCGCCATGGACGTCCACGGCGTAGGCCGCCTCGCCCAGTTCCACGACCCGCACGGCGCCGTCTTCGCCGTCATCACCAGTGCCAAGCCCGGGGAGTGACGGCAGATCACCCCCGAGAAGGGGCCTGAGGGGGCTCTGCGGGCAGCGGCGGCGGGGGTACGGGAAACAGGCCGCGCCTATCCTCTGATCATGACTGACCTGACGATCCGCAGGGCCACCGCGAAGGACCTGCCGGCGATAGTGGCCCTGCTCGCCGACGACGCCCTGGGTGCCACCCGCGAGAGCCCCGACGACCTCACGCCGTACCGTGCCGCCTTCGCCCGCGTCGACGGCGACCCGCACCAGCACCTGGTCGCCGCCGAGCGCGCCGGCCGGACCGTCGGCACCCTGCAGCTGACCGTGATCCCCGGCCTCTCCCGGAAGGGCTCCACCCGGACCGTCATCGAGGCCGTCCGCATCCACGCCGACGAGCGGGGCAGCGGCCTCGGCACCGAACTGATCCAGTGGGCGATCGAGCGCTCCCGCGAACTCGGTGCCGACCTCGTCCAGCTCACCTCCGACGCGACCCGCACCGACGCCCACCGCTTCTACGAGAAGCTCGGCTTCGTCCCGTCGCACATCGGATTCAAACTCCAGCTCTGAGACCTTCCCCAGCTCTGAGACCTTGAAGTCCCAAAGCCCCGGAAACGCAAAGAACCCCCATCCGGTTTCCCGGATGGGGGTTCTCTGTGAATGATTGTTCGGCGGCGTCCTACTCTCCCACAGGGTCCCCCCTGCAGTACCATCGGCGCTGTAAGGCTTAGCTTCCGGGTTCGGAATGTAACCGGGCGTTTCCCTCACGCTATGACCACCGAAACACTATGAAACTGTCAACCGCACCAACCCCGTAGCCAA
>NZ_JBHWIJ010000368.1:0-4296 GCF_042732255.1 Kitasatospora sp. NPDC059803
GGGGCCGCCGCCGTCGGGCTTCGTCAGTGCACGCCCTCGAAGAGGCTCGTGACCGAACCCTCCTCGAACACCTCGCGGATCGCGGCCGCGATCGAGGGGGCGATGGACAGCGTGGTGATCTTGTCCAGCTGGATCTGCCCCGGGGTCGGCAGCGTGTTGGTGAACACGAACTCGCTGACCCGCGAGTTCTTCAGCCGGTCCGCGGCCGGGCCGGAGAGCACGCCGTGGGTGGCCGCCACCAGGACGTCCGCCGCACCGTTGTCGAACAGCGCGTCAGCCGCGGCGCAGATCGTGCCGGCGGTGTCGATCATGTCGTCGACCAGGACGCAGACCCGGTCCTTGACGTCACCGACGACCTCGGCCGACAGGATGGTGTTGGCCTGGGTCATGTCGCGGCGCTTGTGGATGATCGCCAGCGGCGCGTCCAGCCGGTCGCACCACTGGTCGGCCACCTTCACCCGGCCGGCGTCCGGCGACACGATGGTCAGCTTGGAGCGGTCCACCCTCCCGCCCACGTAGTCCGCCAGCATCGGCAGCGCGAACAGGTGGTCCACCGGGCCGTCGAAGAAGCCCTGGATCTGCGCGGTGTGCAGGTCCACGGCCATCAGCCGGTCGGCGCCCGCCTGGCGCAGCAGGTCGGCGACCAGGCGCGCCGAGATGGGCTCGCGGCCCAGGTGCTTCTTGTCCTGGCGGGCGTACCCGTAGAACGGCAGGATCGCGGTGATGCTCTTGGCGGAGGCCCGCTTCAGCGCATCGATCATGATCAGCTGTTCCATGATCCACTGGTTGATGGGAGCCGTGTGGCTCTGCATCACGAAGCAGTCCGCGCCGCGGGCGGAGTCCAGGAAGCGGACGTAGATCTCGCCGTTGGCGAAGTCCAGGGCCTTGGTCGGGACGAGCTCGGTCCCGAGCGCCTCGGCCACCTCCCTCGCCAGTTCCGGGTGGGCACGGCCGGAGAAGAGCTTGAGTTTCTTCTCACCCGACGTCGTGATCCCGCTCACTGCACCGTCTCCTCGCGTTGCTGACGCTGAACCCCGTCGTCCCGTGCGGGCAGGCGCAGCCGGCTCGCACGAGGGGTCGGGGGAATTGTCGGTACGCCTGGACACGGGCCGTAAGCCCAGTGGCGCACGTATGTCCCCAAGGTTACGCGCCCACGCAGAAACCGTCCGCCCCGGGACCGCCCTCGGGCTCCCGCCCGCCCCGTCAGGCGTCCGCGGCCCCGTCCGTCGCAGCCTTCGCGGCCTGCGCGGAGGTGGTCCCCGGGCGCTTGCGCTCCACCCAGCCCTCGATGTTGCGCTGGTGCGCCCGGCTCACTCCGAGCGCGCCCGGCGGGACGTCGGTGGTGATGACCGAACCGGCCGCGGTGTAGGCGCCGTCCCCGATCGTCACCGGGGCGATGAACATGTTGTCGGAGCCGGTGCGGCAGTGCGCACCGATCACCGTGCGGTGCTTGTTGACGCCGTCGTAGTTCACGGTGACGGAGGCCGCGCCGACGTTGGTGCCCTCGCCGATCGTGGTGTCCCCGATGTAGGAGAGGTGCGGCACCTTGGCGCCCTCGCCCAGCTCGGAGTTCTTCACCTCGACGTAGGTGCCGACCTTCGCCTTGCGGGCCAGCCTGGCCCCCGGCCGCAGGTAGGCGTACGGGCCGGCGGTGGCCAGCTCGCCCACCTCGGCGCGGTCCGCCGTGGTGTTGCTCACACGGGCGCCGGCGCCGATCAGGGTGTCGGTCAGGGTCGAGTTCGGGCCGACCTCGCAGCCCTCGCCCAGGTGGGTGGCGCCCTGCAGCTGGGTGTTCGGCAGCACGAGGGCGTCCGGCTCGTACGTCACCTGCACGTCGATCCAGGTGGTCGCCGGGTCCACCACGGTGACGCCGGCCCGCATCGCCCGCTCCAGCAGGCGGTCGTTCAGCAGCCGACGGGCCTGCGCGAGCTGCACCCGGTCGTTGATGCCCAGGATGTCCCGGTGGTCCTCCGCGACCACGGCGCCCACCCGGTGCCCGGCGGTGCGCAGGATCTCCAGGGTGTCGGTGAGGTACTCCTCGCCCTGCGAGTTGTCCGTGGTGAGCTCGGCCAGCGCCTCGACCAGCAGCTTGGCGTCGAAGGCGAAGACGCCCGAGTTGATCTCGGCGATCGAGCGCTGGACGGCGGTGGCGTCCCGCTCCTCGACGATCGCGGCGACGGTGCCGTCCTCGTCCCGCAGGATCCGGCCGTAGCCGAAGGGCTCGGGGACGACGGCGGTCAGCACGGTGACCCCGTTGTCCTGGGCGGTGTGGGCCTTCGCCAGACGGCGCAGCGTGTCCCCGGTCAGCAGCGGGGAGTCCCCGGCGGTGACGATCACCGTGCCGTCCAGCACCACGCCGTCGGCGGCCAGCGCCTCCAGCGCCGTGCGCACCGCGTGCCCGGTGCCCTTCTGGTCCTCCTGCACCACCGGGCGGGCCGCCGGGTAGTGCGCCGCGAGGTGCTCCTGGACCTGGTCCCGCTGGTGTCCGACCACCACGACGAGCTGCTCCGGCGTCAGTTCGCGGGCCGCCGAGACGGCATGACCCACCAGCGACCGGCCGCAGACCTCGTGCAGCACCTTGGGCAGCTTGTTCGACTTCATCCGGGTCCCGCCACCGGCGGCGAGCACGACAACGGCGGCAAGCGAATTGGCACCCATGCGGGGAGGCTCCTCGGTCGGTTCACAGAGCGGGCAGAACGGGCCCGGACCGGACCGAGGCCGGTCGCCATTCGCACAGTCCGCCGAGCAGCACCGACAATACCGGCGGTTCGGCGGTACGCCCGAACCTGAGGCGTGCAGAGGCTCCGCCGCTAGGATTCGAACCCAGACAAAGGCCTCCAAAGGGCCCTGTGCTGCCATTACACCACGGCGGATGGTTGCTCAGACCCTACCCGAGTCGACCCGGCCATGGGTATCAACTGCCGCGATCCGCAGGCCCCGATCCGCCGGAAACGGTCGAACAAGCCGGGCCGCCGGTTCATCCATCCAGTCGGGTGAATTCACTCAAGCGCCGTGCGGCGGCGTGTTCCCTTCGCCACGGAGCGCAACCTACGATGCCGTAGGTTACGCCAACGTAGCCTCCGCTCCTCCCTCCCGCACAGAGATGCCGCAAAGGGACGCCCATGACCACCAAGGCCGGCGAGCCGAGCGCGGGGAACGCCGCGCTTCCCACCGAATCCCCCGATCCCACCGACACCGCCGCCACCCGGCTGTCCGCCACCCGCGGCGGGGAGAAGCAGGGCCTCGCCGAACGGCTCGCGCTCGGGCTGTTCATCCTCCTGCCGTTCACCGCGCTGCTGGCCGCCGTGCCGGTGGCCTGGGGGTGGGGACTGGGGTGGACGGACGCGGCGATCACCGTCGCCATGTACTTCCTCACCTGCCACGGCATCACCGTCGGCTACCACCGCTACTTCACCCACAGCGCGTTCAAGGCCAACCGCCCGATGCGGCTCGCCCTCGCGATCGCCGGCAGCCTGGCGGTCGAGGGCCCGCTGGTGCGCTGGGTGGCCGACCACCGCAAGCACCACCGGTTCAGCGACAAGGACGGCGACCCGCACTCGCCGTGGCGCTACGGGGAGAGCCTCCCCGCCCTGCTCAAGGGCCTGTGGTGGGCGCACATGGGCTGGATGTTCGACGAGGAGCAGACCCCGCAGCTCACGTACGCGCCGGACCTCGTCCGCGATCCGGCCATACGGCGGATCTCCCGGCTGTTCTGGCTCTGGACCATGATCTCGCTGCTGCTCCCCCCGCTGGTCGGCGGGCTGGTGACGCTGTCCTGGTCGGGCGCGCTGTCCGCCTTCTTCTGGGGATCGCTGGTCCGGGTGGCCCTGCTGCACCACGTCACCTGGTCGATCAACTCGATCTGCCACGCCGTCGGCCGCCGCCCGTTCCGCTCCCGGGACCGCTCGGGCAACGTCTGGTGGCTGGCGGTGCTCTCCTGCGGCGAGTCCTGGCACAACCTGCACCACGCGGACCCGACGGCCGCCCGGCACGGGGTGCTGCGCGGGCAGATCGACTCCTCGGCCCGGCTGATCCGCTGGTTCGAGCTGGCCGGCTGGGTCCGGGACGTCCGTTGGCCGGACGCACAACGGATCGCCGCCCGCCGCGCCGCATGAGTCGTCGCTTCCAGCATGATGTAGGGGTGAACGGGAGCAGCGCAGACAGCACAGGCGGCCACCAGAGCACGCGGACGGACGCGGCGCCCGACGCGGCGCCGGCCCCGCCGCGAAACGCGGCAACGGCGGGGGGGGGCGGCGGGGGAGGTGCGCCCCCCCCCGCGCCGCGCCCCCGGGGCGG
>NZ_JBHWIJ010000368.1:4306-7380 GCF_042732255.1 Kitasatospora sp. NPDC059803
GTGGCCGGGGCCGGGGCCGCGGGGGGGGGGGGGGGGGTGCGGGGCGGGCGGCCGGACCCCCGCCCCCCCCCCCCCCACCCGGGGGGCGAGGCTCGCTGGCGACCCCGGCTCGCGGGCGCGGGGCCCCGCCCGCGGCCCGGCGGCGCCGCCCCCCCCCCGCACCGCTGCACCGGCGGGCGGGGGCGCCTCGGGAGGTACGCCCGCCCCGGCGCCGCGCCGCCGGGGCGGGCGAGTCCGGATGACCGGCAAGCAACGGCGGGAGCAGCTGCTGGAGATCGGGCGGACGGTGTTCGCGGAGCGCGGCTACGACGGCACCTCGGTGGAGGAGATCGCCGAGCGGGCCGGGGTGTCGAAGCCGGTGGTGTACGAGCACTTCGGCGGCAAGGAGGGGCTGTACGCGGTGGTGGTGGACCGCGAGATGCAGCTGCTGCTGGACATGGTCACGGGGGCGCTGACCGGCGGGCACTCGCGGGAGCTGCTGGAGCAGGCCGCGTTCGCGCTGATGGACTACATCGACACCTCGACGGACGGCTTCCGGATCCTGGTCCGGGACTCCCCGGTGGCCCAGTCGACCGGCACCTTCGCGTCACTGATCAGCGACATCGCGACGCAGGTGGAGGACATCCTCGGCCTGGAGTTCAAGTCCCGGGGCTTCGACGCGCGACTGGCCCCGATGTACTCGCAGATGCTGGTCGGCATGGTGGCACTGACCGGGCAGTGGTGGCTGGAGGTCCGCAAGCCGGACAAGGCTCAGGTCGCGGCGCACCTGGTGAACCTGGCCTGGCACGGGCTGGAGGGCCTGGAGCGGCACCCACGGCTGGTCGGCGGGCGCAAGGACTGACCTGCGGGCGGAAGGACCGACGGCCCTCCCGCCCCGCATCAGGCCTTCCCGCCCCGCATCAGACCCTGGTCCCGACGGCGAAGATCCGCCGGAACGGGAAGACGGTGCCGTGCGGTCCGGCCGGGTAGGCCTCGCGCAGGAGCGCCCCGTACTCGGCGAGGAAGGCGGCTTGGCGGCCGGGGTCGGTCAGCCGGGTGAGGACGGGGCGCAGGGCGGTGCCCTTGACCCAGGCGAGGACCGGGTCCGGGCCCGGGAGCAGGGTGCGGTACGTGGTCTCCCAGACGTCGGGCGTGCAGCCGGCGGCGGTGAGGGCGTCCAGGTAGCGCTCGGGCGGGTGGACACCGGCCCTGGCGGCGTCGTCGCCGAGGAGGCCGCGCCAGCGGGGGCTGCGCCGGAGTTCGGCGAGCAGGGTGTGGCTGGGGGCGTCGAAGTTGCCGGGGACCTGGAAGGCGACGGTGCCGCCGGGCCGCAGGGCGCCGGCCCAGCGCGGGACGAGGTCGAGGTGGCCGTCGATCCACTGCAGCGTGGCGTTGGAGACGATCAGGTCGGGTCCGGCCGGGGCCGGGTCGTAGTCGCGCGCGTCGGCGAGCAGGTAGTCGGCGGTGGGCTCACCGTCGGTGCGGGCGGTGGCGAGCATCGGGGCGGAGTTGTCGACGCCGGTGAGGCGGGCGTGCGGCCAGCGTGCGCGCAGCACGGCGGTGGAGTTGCCGGGGCCGCAGCCGATGTCGAGGATCACGGGATCGCCCGGGTTCGGGAGGGCGGGGACGCGGGCGAGCAGGTCGCGCAGCGGACGGGTGCGTTCGTCCGCGAAGCGCAGGTACTGCGCCGGGTCCCAGACGGGACTGGTCATGGTCCACCTCACAAGTATCTCGACATCAAGATATCCCAGGTAGCCTTGCTGGCACATTTCTCGACGTCAAGAGACTTCACATCGACACATCCACCGATACACTGATCGTCATGGAGGACGAGGTCGACAGGCTGGTCGCAGCGTGGCGCCGAGAGCGCCCCGACCTCGACGTGGAGCCGCTGGAGGTACTCAGCCGGGTCAGCAGGCTCGCCCGGCACCTCGACCGCGCCCGCCGCACCGCCTTCGCCGAGCACGGGCTGGAGCCCTGGGAGTTCGACGTCCTGACCGCCCTGCGCCGGGCCGGCTCCCCCTACCAGCTCTCCCCCGGCCAGCTGCTCACCCAGACCCTGGTCACCTCCGGCACCATGACCAACCGCATCGACCGCCTCACCGGCAAGGGCCTGGTCAAGCGCCTGCCCGACCCGGACGACCGGCGCGGCGTGCTCGTCCGGCTCACCGACGACGGCCGCGACCGCGCCGACCAGGCACTCGCCGGACTGCTCGCACACGAACGCGAACTGCTCGCCCAGCTCAGCTCCGGCCAGCGGGGCGAACTCGCCGCGCTCCTGCGGCAGCTGGTCGCCCCCTTCGACAACATCCCGGGCTGATCCGGGCCCCGGAGCTCACGTCCGGTCCACCGCGGTCACGATGGACGGCGGCGCCGGCAGGGCCGGCTCGGCCGGGCTGACCCCGGCCCGGCGGGCCACCGCGACCGCGGCCAGCGTGGAGTGCACCCCGAGCTTGCCGAGCACGTTCTGCATGTGCGTCCGGACGGTGTGCGGCGACAGGTAGAGCCGCTCCGCGACCGCCTGCCGACCCAGGCCCGCCACCATGCAGCGCAGGATCTGCTTCTCCCGCGGGGTCAGGGTGTCGACCAGCCGCTCGCTCTCGGTGCGGTCCCGCCGGGCGGTGGTCAGCTCGCGGATCACCCCGGTCAGCAGCGCGGGCGGCAGGTGCGTCTCGTCCCGCAGCACCCCCCGGACCACGGCGAGCAGCCGGGCCAGCGAACTCTCCTTGGCCACCCAGCCGGTGGCGCCCGCGTGCAGGGCCCGGGCGGCGCGGTGCGGATCGTCGGCGGCGGCCAGCACGACCGCCCGCAGCCCCGGATGGGCGCGGCGGACCCGGGCGAGCAGGGTGATGCCGTCCGGTGCCGGAGGCGCGGTTCTGAGCTGGTCGGCCCGGTACACGTCGGAGCGGGCCGGCTCCGCGCCGCGCCCACCCGGGCGCAGCAGGTCCACCGAGCGCCCGCCGGACGGCACCACCGGCGGGCCGACCGGGTGGCGGGGGGGGGGGCCCCCCCCGGGGGGGCGCCCCCGGCGCCCCGGGGCCCCCGCGGGCCCGCGGGGGCGCGCGGGCCCCGCGCGCGGCGCGCGCCCGGCGCGC
>NZ_JBHWIJ010000368.1:7390-7694 GCF_042732255.1 Kitasatospora sp. NPDC059803
ACCCCGCCCACGCAGGACCACCGACCGCCCGCCCCCCCGCACCCCCGCCGGCCCTACCGGGTGGCGGGGCGGCGGCACCGCCGGGGCCAGCCGCCGCCGGGCCGCGTCGGCCGCGTCCGGGCCGGGCCGGCTCCGGGCACCCGCCGAAGCGACGCCCTCGGCCCCCAGGTCGGCATCGATCAGAACCACGTCGAAGGCCCGCCCCTCGACGGCGGCACGCTCCAGCGCCCGCTCGGCGGCGGCCCCGCTGCCGGCCGCCCCCACCTCCACGTCGGGCTCGGCGGCGAGCGCCGCGGCCAGGGCC
>NZ_JBHWIJ010000369.1:0-3606 GCF_042732255.1 Kitasatospora sp. NPDC059803
CGGACGGCGCCCCCGCCCCCCCCGCCCCGCCCCCCCCCCCCCCCCGGGCCGGCCCCCCGGGCCCCGCCCCCCCCCCCCGGCGGCCACCACACCATCCTGTCCCCCCCGGTCGCCCCCGCGGACCGCGGCGACGGCGACCCGCTGCTGTACCACGACGGCCGGTACCGCGTGATCGACCCGAAGCCCTTGAACCCTTGAACCCTTGACATCAAACGGAGTTGGCGCATGACACTGCTGGGCACCATCACCGGCCGCGGCGCACCCGCCACCGCCCGCGGCCTGCTGACCGGCGACCGGTACCGGGCCGAACTGGACGACGGCCGCGAGCTCTACCTCGACGGCAAGCGCATCGCGAACCCCGCCGAGCACCCCGCGTTCCGCCCGGCCGTGGACGAACTGGCCCGCCTGATCGACCTCCAGCACGACCCGGCCCACCGCGACCTGCTCACCTGGGAGGACCCGGACAGCGGCCTGCGGCTGGCCCGCGCCTACCAGCCCCCGCGCACCCTGGAGGACCTGCGGCTCCAGCGCCGCAGCGCCGAGCTGTGGCACGCCGAGGCACTCGGACAGCAGGGCCGCTCACCCGCCTTCATGGCCTCGATCGCCGTCGGCGTCTACGACTTCCGGCACCGGCTGGCCGGCGCCGACCCGCGCTTCGGCGCCAACGCCGAGGCGTGGTACCGGCATTGCGCGAGCAACGACCTGGTCCTCTCGCACGCCCTCGGCGACCCGCAGATCGACCGCTCCGCCAACCCGCTCGACGACCCCGACCTCGCCCTGCGCGTCGTGGAGGAGAACGACCGGGGCATCGTGGTGCGCGGCGCCAAGCAGCTCACCACGCTCGCCCCGATCGCCCACGAGGTGCTGGTCTACCTCTCGGCGTCGTTCACCGAGGGCCGGGGCGAGCAGTTCGTGACCTGGTTCGCCCTGCCGCTCAACACCCCCGGCCTGATCACCCTCGCCCGCGAACCGCTCGGCAGCGCCTCCTGGGGGCACGCCCACCCGCTCGGCGCGCGGTTCGACGAGCAGGACGCGATGCTCTTCTTCGACGACGTCCTGGTGCCCTGGGACCGCGTCTTCCTGCTGCGCGACGCGAACCTGGCGCGCACCGGCCTCGGCCGGATCAACGCCTGGAGCGCCTACGTCGGCCACATCCGCTACCGCGAGCGGCTGCGGACCCTGCTGGCCAGTGCCACCCTGGTCGCCGAGTCGATCGGCGTGGACGGCTTCCGCAACATCCAGGAGGACCTGGGCCGCCTCGCCGGGTACGCCGAACTGACCGAGTACTTCCTCGACGCCGCCGAGGCGCGCGGCGGCCTCACCGACGGCGGCCTGTTCGCCCCCGGCGACACGGCGGCCTCCCGGGTCTGGTCGGCCGAGGTGGCCGGCAGCGCGGTCGAGATCGTCCGCAAGATCGGCGCCTCCGGGCTGCTCATCCAGCCCACCGCCGGGGACCTCGCCAACCCCCGGCTGCGCCCGCACCTGGACCGCTACATGCGCGGCCGGGACATCGACGCCGAACGCAAGGCCCGGCTCTTCCGGATCGCCTGGGAGCTGACCGGCGACGGCTTCGGCCAGCGCCAGGACCTCTACGAGTACGTGCACCGGGGCGACCTGGCCCGCAACCGGATCAACCTCTTCAAGCGCTACGACCAGAGCGCCGCCCGCGAACGGCTGCTGAAGCTGGTCGACCAGGGTGTCGCGGAGCAGCCCGGCGCCGCGGAGCCGTCCGCCGCGGAGCAGCCAGCTACCGACCAGCCGTCCACCGCACAGCCGTCCACCGTGGAGGAGAACCAGCCGTGAGCACGTCCGCCGTCGAGATCCAGGCCCGCACCCTCGCGGGGTACGCCGACGCCAGCCGGCTGCGCCAGGTCCAGGACCGTGACTGGGTGCTCGACCAGGTCACCGGAGCCCCCGAGTCCCTGATCGACCTCGGCAGCGGGATCGGCCAGCTGCTCCAGGAGGCTCTGGAGCGCTTCCCCTCCCTGCGGCGCGCCGTCGGCCTGGAACGCTCCGAGCACCGCATCGCCGAGGCCGCCGTCCGGCTCCAGCCCTACGGCGAGCGGGTCGCCCTGCACCGGGCCGACCTCACCGTGCCCGAGCCGCTGCCGTTCCGGGCCGACCTGATCACCCAGACCTCGGTGCTGCACTGGCTGTACCCGGACGAGGAGCGGATCTTCGCCTGGGCCGCCGCCCACCTCGCCCCCGGCGGCCGCTTCCTGCTCACCACCTACCACCCGGCCCGGGACGAGCGCGGCCTCGGCGGCGAGGACGAGCTGGTCCGCGACGCCCTGGTCGCCCTCGGCACCCCGTACGACGAGGTGCCCGGCGTCCTGGAGCGTGCCGGGGTGCTGCCGATCGCGACCCGGACCAGGACCGTCGACGAACTCGCGGCGGTGGTGGGCCCGCACCTCGCGGTGGCCGGCCACCTGGAGCGCGACGCCGTGGTCACCGTCGACGGCGCCGCCCAGTACGAGCACTTCCACGCCGCCACCTTCGGGGACTACTACAGCCGTGCGGTGCCGGCGCAGCAGCGGCCCGCCTTCTTCCGCGCCGTCGGCGAGAGCGCCTGGCGTCGGCAGCAGGAGCGCGGCCACGTCAGCCACATGCCCGTCCGGCTGTGGCAGCTGACGTCTCGTTAACAACATGTGTAGCCCGCCGCTCACCCCTGGGGTGAGCGGCGGGCTGCGTCTACGCTGGTGGCAGCCCACACCCCCGCATTCGACGGCACCGACCAGGGCCGAGGAGCCAACCGTGTCAACTCCCCCCGCAGGCAGGGAACTCGGCGCCTTCCTGCGCGCCCATCGCGAGCTCCTCAAGCCCTCCGACGTCGGCCTCACCGCCACCACCCGGCGCCGCACCCCCGGTCTGCGCCGCGAGGAGGTCGCCTCCCTCTCCGGCGTCGGCCTGGCCTGGTACACCTGGGTCGAGCAGGGGCGGGTCACCGCCTCCCGGCAGGTGCTGGAGGCGATCGCCCGGGTGCTGCGGCTGGACGCGGCCGGGCTGCGGCACGCCATGCGCCTGGCCGGCTACCACGAGCCGACGGCGGCCGCCGCCTCGGAGGACGGTGCCGACCGGCTCGCCGAGGCCATCCGGCCGGTCCTGGACTCCTGGCCCACCAGCCCGGCCGTCCTGCTCGACCGCCACTTCGACCTGCTCGGCTGGAACGCCGCCTGGGTCGCGCTCTGGGGCTCGCCCGAGTTCGTCCCCGCCGACCGGCGCAACCTGATGTGGGTGATGGCCGCCGACCACCGGGTGCGGGCCGTGTTCCGCGACTGGGAACCGCTCGCGATGAACGTCTTCCAGCAGTTCCGGGCGCAGGCCGGCCCCGCCCTGGCCGACCCCCGCACCGGCGAGGTCTACCGGCACCTGGACGAGGACGCGCCCGAGTTCCGGCACTGGTGGGGCTGCCACTCGGTGGCGGAGCTGACCGTCCGCACCGTCACCGTCGAGCCGGCCGGGCTCGGACCGGTCCGGCTGACGCTGTCGTCCTTCCACCCGGTGGACGACCCGACCGCGACGGTGCTGCTGTTCACCCCGCACGGCGCCGCCGCCCCGGCCGCGGGGTGCCAAAACATCGCCTAACACAATAGGCGCGCGCGCGGC
>NZ_JBHWIJ010000369.1:3616-7665 GCF_042732255.1 Kitasatospora sp. NPDC059803
CCGCGACCGCGCGACCCCTCTCCTCCGGGGGCCTGCCGCGCCCCCCCCCCGTGGTGGAGGGGGAGCGCCGGGTCGGCTGAGCCGCCGGCCCTGCCGGGCATCCCGGCCGTTCCGGCGGGGCCTCAGGTGCCCGATGCGGTGGACCGGCGCAGGCCGAGGCTGACCGCCAGCGCGCCCAGGGCGGCCACCAGCGCGAGCCCGGTGCCGATCAGCAGGGTGCCGTCCGTGACGTTGCCGAAGGTGCCGATCGCCCAGGCGCCGAGGCCGGTGCCCGCGTACATGGTCGAGGTCAGCCACGCGCTGGAGGTCGCGCGCAGCTCCGGGGCGATGGTGCCGGCCAGCGTCTGCTGGTCCGTCACGAAGCCTCCGGAGGCCAGGAACCACACCACCACGCCGGCCAGGGCGAGGACCAGGCCGGGCCCCTTGGCCGCCAGCGCGACGCCCGCCGCCAGCAGCACGCCCCACAGCGGCAGCATCGGCAGGTCGGAGCGCCCGGCGGTCCTGGCCCGGTCCCCGAGCCGGCCGCCCAGCAGCGAGCCGACCAGGCTGCCCGCACCGACCAGCACGCCCACCAGGCCCAGGGCCTGCACCGACAGGTCGAAGCGCTGCACCAGCACCGCGCCGAGGAAGGTGTAGGCGCCCAGGTTGGCCGTGTTGAACACCGTGTTGACCAGCAGGGCGCGCCGCAGCGTCGGGTCGGCCCAGCCCGCCAGGATCGCCCGGACCGCCCCCACCTGCGGCGCGGCCGCCTGCGCCGAGCGGCGCTGGACCTGGCTCAGCAGCAGCGGCACGGCCGCCGCGGTGCCGATGGTCAGCGCCCAGAACGCCGACCGCCAGCCGGCCAGTCCGGCGAGGAAGCCGCCGAGCGGCACGCCGATCACCTGGCCGCAGGAGAACAGCGCCATGCCCAGGCCGAGGGCCCGGCCGCGCACCGCCTCCGGTGCGGTCTCGGCGATGTGCGCCCAGATCGCCGGCCCGGCCGCGGCCGCCGCCAGCCCGGCCACCGCGCGGGAGACGACCAGCAGCGTCAGCCCGGTGGAGAGGGCGGCCGCCGCGTTGGACACGACGAACAGCAGGGTGCCCGCCACCAGGGTGCGGCGGCGGCCGAACCGGTCGCTCAGCAGCCCGAGGAAGGGCGCCGCGACGGCGTACACCAGCACGTAGGCGGTGACGCTGGAGGCGGCGGCCGCCTCGGTGGTGTGCACCGAGTCCGCGATGGTCGGCAGCAGCGGCGACACCAGGAAGGTCTCCGTGCCGAACAGGAACAGCAGGAGGAACACTCCCGCGTAGCGCCACCGTTCGAAGGCCTGGGCCGGCGCCAGGGGCGGGACGTCCTCGGCCTGTTCGGGCCGGGGCGGGTCGGAGATGCTGCTCACAGCGATCACCACCTTGTCGTGCGAGGGAGCGGCCGGGCCTTCGGACGGCAGGCGGAAGCGGCCGCGACGGGAGGGCAGGAGTCCGATGCGGCCATCCTGCGGACGGCCCTCGCGGCCAGCCAGACAGGCGGTCATCCTGTGACCCCAGGTCACAGGCTGCCGCCCTGGTCCGGCCGGTGGCACGGCGGCCGACCACTGACCGACCCCGCCGCCGCCCGCCGCCTCGCAGGTCGGCCGAGGGTGGTCGCGATCACCAGGGAAGTGAGGTTAGGCTAACCAAACTTGATGGCTGGTCGAGGGTGAGGGCGGTGCCGGGGATGCACAGTCAGGGTGAGCCGGGGCGGGCGCGGACACGGGACGGCCGGGAGCTGTTCTACATGCGGCGGCCGGGGCCCGGCGGCGAGGGCGTGCCGACGGTCGTGCTGGAAGGCGGGCTCGCCTCCAGCCGCTCGTACTGGGCGCCGGTGCAGCTCCGGCTGGACGGGGTCGCGGCCACGGTGGCGTACGACCGCAGCGGGCTCGGCCGCAGCGCGCCGGACCCGGCGCCGCGCCCGCTGCGCCGCCTCGCCGAGGACCTCAACGACCTGCTCGACCACCTCGACCACCTCGACCACCTCGGCGGCCTCGGCCCCGGGCCGTTCGTCCTGGTCGGGCACAGCTGGGGCGGGCCGATCGTCCGGATAGCCGCTGCGGCCCGCCCCGAGCGGATCGCGGGCCTGGTGCTGGCCGACCCGACGGACGAGTCCTGCGACCTGGTGTTCGCGCCCTCGGTGCGCCGCCAGGAGCGGATCGGGCAGGCGGTCAGCATGCTGCTGGCCCGCACCGGCCTGCTGGCCCGGGCCTTCCGGCCGATGCTCGACGCCCTGCCGGCGGACGCCGCGGCCGAGATGCGCGAGGAGGGGTTCACCGTCTCCACCATCCGCACCCGGGGATCCGAACTCGGCTCAGTGGTGGCGGACTTGACCGCCATGAAGGAGAACCCGCCGGCCCTGGGCGGCATCCCGCTCACGGTGGTCTCGGCCGTCCGGACCTCGACCGGCATGGGCTCGAAGGTCCGGGAGGCCGTGAACGCCTCGCACGCCCACCGCGTCGGCCGGGCCGAGGTCGGGCGCCACGTACTGGCGGCCGACGCCGACCATCTGGTGCCGACCAGCGACCCCGACACCCTGGCGCGCGAGATCCGGCGGATCGTCGAGGGCCGGGCACCCGCCTAAAAATTGACTGGCCGTCAGTTTCCGATGATCTCCAGGCTGGCGGCGATGCCCGGAACGCCGCCGGGGTAGGTGTTGCCGCCGAGGTAGAAGGTGTGGCCGTCCGGGGCGAGTGCCAGGCCGGTGGCGAGTTCCACCTTCTGCGGGTTCACCGTCTCGGCGGGGACGAGCGCGTGGGCCTCGGTGTCGTAGGAGAGGATCACGCTCTCGTAGTGGTAGCCGGGAGGGGTGGGTCCGCCCGGGGCGACGAAGACGGTCGACTTGGAGATGAAGTACAGGCGGCTCCCGTCCGGGCTGACGACCGGGTAGCGGAGGTCGGTGTTGCCCGGTGCGAAGTGGAAGTTCTCGGTGACGGTATCGGTCTCGGTGTCGACGAGGTAGTCGCTCTCGTAGCCGCCGAGGCCGTACAGCGTGCTGCCGTCGGGGCTGAGCACCGCGCCGCCGGAGGCGCCGTGTCCGGCGGTGAGGGTGCGGACGGTGGTGAGCGAGGTGGGCGTGGCGGCCAGGTGGACCAGGCCGGCTCCGGTGGTGACGTACAGGTCCTGGCCGTTGGGGCGCAGGACGATCGAACCGACGCTGAAGTCGGTGACGCCGACGGAGGCGGTGAAGGTACCGGTGGCGGTCGAGTACGCGAGGACCCGGGCGGGCTGGAAGCCCCAGCGCTGCCGTGGCCCGTTCTGGGCCAGGTAGACGCCGGCGCCGTCCGGGCTGACCACGAGGGAGCTCGGTGAGCCGTCCACGTACCCGTCGGGGTGCGGCTGGATCGGGAGCAGGACGTCGGCGGCCACCGTGTCGCTGTCGGTGTCGATGGTGACCAGGTGCTGCGCCCCCACGGTCGCGTACAGCCGCGTGCCGTCGGGGCTCATCGCCAGCGCGCCGACGAAGGAGTTCGCGTCGGTGGAAAGGGTGAGCCGGGCGGTGATCCCGCCGGTCCGGGTGTCGACGACCTTGACCACGGGCGTGCCGCGGGGGTCGTCGGTCACCCCGACGTAGGCCTTCGTGCCGTCCGGGGTGACGGCGGTCGTCGGGTACGCGTACCCCACCGGGACGACCTGGGGGGCCGTGGTGGTGGCGGGCTGTGCGGTGGCGACCCCGGTTCCGGTGGTCAGCAGCAGGCCGACCGATGCCGCGGTGCCCAGCCAACGGGCCCTTGCCATGAGCGACTTCACGAAATCCTCCCCTGCGACACACGATGCGTCCGCATCGGCGGGAGCCAGAGTATGGGGCGGGGAAGGCGAGTTGGGCGCCGATGACGCAGTCGACGATTCGGCGTAGACGCCATGGCGCCCATGCCTACGGCACATGACGGGGCGCGTGACGGGGCACACGGCGGGCGCGACGCTGCCCGGATCGCCGCCGCTCAGCGCATGACGCGGCCCCGCTCAGCGCGTGAGCCCCGCTCAGCGCACGAGGCGGCCCCGGTGCCGGGGTATCCCTTCACCGGGGGCGCCACCGCGTGCCG
>NZ_JBHWIJ010000370.1:0-3179 GCF_042732255.1 Kitasatospora sp. NPDC059803
GCGACCGGGTGGGAGCGCCCCGCCGTGCCGCCCGTTCCGCCCGTTCCGCCCGTTCCGACCGAGCCGGACGTCCGCTCGGCACCCCTCGCGCCCGCCTTCCCCCCGCCCGCCGGGCCCCCCGTCATACCGGCACCGACCGGCCCCGCCGTCCCCCGGCCCCGCCGCCGGACGGCAGCGCTCGTCGTCGCGGTCGCCGTCGCGTTGGCCGCGGCCGGCGGCACGGCCGTCCTGCTGCGGCAGAAGGAGAAGGACAACGGCGGTGCCGGTGCCCTGCCCCCGGCCGCCTCGGCGCCGTCCACTCCCGGCCAGTCAGGCCACTCAGGCCAGTCCGGCCCGCCCGACTGCCCATCGGCCCGCGCTGTCGTGGGCGGAGACGGCCCGTTGGAGACCGTCATGAGCCGTTGGACGGCCGACTACCACCAGGCGTGCCCCACCGCGAACGTGACCGCCACCGACGTGAGCGGCACCGCCGGCCAGCAGTTCGTCGCCGGCCAGGTCGACGCCGTCACCCTCGACGACGCACCCCTCGGCGACGAGGCCGCCGACCTCGGCAAGCGGTGCACGGCCACCCGGCCCGCCCAACTCCCGCTCGCCGCCCTGCCGATCGCCGTCGTCTACAACGTCCCCGGGCTCGACTCGCTGGTACTGGACGCCCCGACGGTGGCCCGGATCTTCAACAGCCAGATCACCAGCTGGCGGGACCCTGCGATCGCCACGCTCAACCCCGGCCGAGTGCTGCCCGACACGGCCATCACCGCGGTCCACCCGTCGGGCGTGTCGCCGATCACGCTCGGCTTCACCCGCTACCTCGCCAAGGCCGCGCCCGCCGCCTGGCCGTACCCGACGGTCGCCCACTCCTGGCCCGCCCAGGCGATGGGCGGCCTGACGGTCGGCGACCTCGGCGCCGTCCACTCGACAGTGGCCGGCAAGTCCGGCACGATCGCCTTCCTCCCGCTCAAGGACGCCGACGGGTTGCGGACCGCCAAACTGTCCGCCGGCTCCGGCCCGGTGGCCGCCACCACCGAGGCCGCCACCGCTGCCCTGGTCGGCGCCAAGGTCACCGGCACGGGCGCCGACCTGACAGTCGACGTCGACTACGCGAACCCCGGCTCCGGCGCGTACCCGCTCGTCCAGGTCGGCTACGCGGTGTTCTGCGGCACCGACGCACCGGACAACCGCGACAACCACCCGACCCGGGCACTGGCAGGCCTGCTCTCCCACGCGGTGAGCGCCACCGGCCAGCCGGCCGCGACGCAGTCGGGCTACGCCGCGCTGCCGCCCGCCCTCGCCCGTCAGGTCACCGACGCGCTGAACGGCCTGACGGCCCGCTGACCCGGCAACGGTGGGCGGTGGGCCCGCCGGCCTCCCGCCCGGCGAGTCGGTGCCGCCGCTCACCGGCCGCGACGCCCGACGGCAGGACGCGGCTCGGGCCACCGCCGCGGTACGCCCGCGAGCCGAGCCTCACCCGCCCCGGGCCCCGCGCCGCCCATCCGACGAGGGATCATGAACGGGTGACCATCGACCTGCTGCCCGGCCACGGCGTCCGCCTGCCCGCGCCGCTGCCCGAACTGCGCTTCGGCCTCACCGAGGCGACGGTCCGCCGCCTGCTGGCCCCGCACCGCGAGGCGCTCCCGGGCGGTGTGCACCCCACCTTCGTCTGCGGCTCCAACTGGGCGCTGCACTTCACCCTGCCCGGGGTTGGCGTCACCCTCTGCTCGGGCCCGGGCGAGCACCTCCAGGCCGTCTTCCTGTCGCGCTGCCCGGTGGAGCCGGTGGAGGGTGCGGCCGCCTGCCCGGTCGGCCTCCACGGCATCGACGTCTTCGGCTGGCCGGCCCACGAGGTGGTCGAGGCGCTGCGCGCCGAAGGCCTGCCCGTCCCCGACCCCGTCCACGGCAACGTCCGGTACGACACGCTGCGCCTCAGCCGAAACACCCCCGTGCGCTGGACCCCGGCCGGCGGGCGGAAGCCGCGCCACGAACCGCCGTTCACCTTCGGCCTCGTCTCCCTCTCCTCCTCGGCCCCCGCCGCCCCGGACGAGGCGGCGCCATGACCGGGCCGCCGGGCCGTGGCACCCACCGGCCGGTTCCTCGGGGCCGGTTCGTCGGGCCGTTCCGCGGAAGCCCACCACCCCTCACCCCCTCATCAGGAGTCGACATGACCACCACCCCCGCGACCACTCCCTCGACCATCGCCGTCCTCGGACCTGGCGGCGTCGGCGGCCTGATCGGCGGCCTGCTCGCGCGCGCCGGGCACCGGGTGATCTGCCTGGCCGGCGAGGAGACCGCCGCCGTCCTCAACCGGGACGGACTGCAAGTCCGCAGCGGGCAGTTCGGCGATTTCACCGCCCGGGTCGAAGCCTCCACCGAACTGCGCGAGCCGGTCGACGCCGCGTTCGTGACCGTCAAGGCGACGGCGCTGGCCGACGCGCTCGACCGGATGCCGCCGCAGGCCCTCGGCTCCGCCGTCGTGGTACCGCTGCTCAACGGAATCGACCACGTCGCGGCGCTGCGCGAGCGCTACCCGGCCGGGCAGGTCGCGGCCGGCACGATCCGGGTCGAGGCCACTCGGACCGCGCCCGGGCGGATCGCCCACACCAGCCCCTTCGCGGTGCTCGAACTGGCCGGACCGGTAGCGGACTTGGCCGATCGGCTGCGGCGCGCCGGCCTCGATGTCACGCTGCGCGAGGACGAGACCGCGATGCTCTGGAGCAAGCTCTCCTTCCTCGCCCCGTTCGCGCTGCTCACCACCCGCCACCGCAGCGAGGTCGGCGTCGTGCGCACCGAGCACCGGCCCGAACTGCTCACCGTCCTCGACGAGATCGCGGCCGTCTCCGGCGCGGCGGGCGCCCCGGCGGACGCACAGACACTGCTCACCGCCTTCGACCGGGTGCCCGGGTCGATGAAGTCCTCGATGCAGCGCGACGTGGAGGCCGGCCGTCCGATCGAACTGGACGCCATCGGCGGCGCCGTCCTGCGGGCCGCCGCCGCGCACGGGGTCGACACCCCGGCCCTCGCCGGACTGGTGCGCGACCTGTCCGAACCGGCCAACCGGTAGCACCCGCAGCCGACTTCACGTCATGAGGCAGGGCCGGAGTCCGGAAATAGGTTGCAAAGGCGAAGTGGGGGTCATTGTTCCCGGGCTAATGTTTTGACTAAAAAACCCGTGGAGGGCGGCACGA
>NZ_JBHWIJ010000370.1:3189-7647 GCF_042732255.1 Kitasatospora sp. NPDC059803
CCAGGTCTGGTGGCAGGGCATCTGACGTGAAGTCGGTGACATCGGCGAATTCGGCGAATTCGAGCCCGGAATCTGATGTTCCATCAACTCCCGTTCCTGGCCGACAGTAAAGGTTCACCCATGATTCACCCGATCGGGCGGAACCACGAGTGGGCGATCAGGCGTTGTTGCCGGCGGGAGGGATACAGACATGACAAGGAAACCGTACCGACTGGCCGCCGCCGCACTCGCGCTGCTCGCCACCGCTCCACTACTCAGCGCATGCAAGGATGTCGACCAGGCACTCGACTGCGGCAAACAGGCCGTCAGCATCACCGGCGACATCCAGGACCTCGCCTCATCGGCCATCAACGTCGGCCAACTCACCGACCAGGAGCGCCGAAAGCACACCGCCGACGCCCTGAAGAAGGTCGGCGACGACATCAAGAAACTCCGCGACCACAACAGCGGGGACAAGCTCGACAAGGCCACCGACAAGCTGAACAAGGCCGTCTCCAGCGCCCAGGACAACGTCTCCAAGGGCAAGATGCCCGACATCGGGGCGATCACCGACGCCGCCGGCGACGTGACCAGCGCCTGCGCCGGGTCCTGAGCCACCTACCGCACCGCCCGCTCCCCGCCCCCCCCCCCCCGGGGCCGCGAGACGGGAAGCGGCCCCCCCCCCCGCCGGCCCCCCGGGCGCGGCCCGGGTCCGGTTTCACCCCCCCCGGGCCCCCCGTGGTGGTTAACACCCACGTTCCGTCCGACCACCCGCTGCGCTGGCAGCTTGTGGACTTCAACGCCGGCGAGAGGAGCAGCAGCACCGACTGGCTCTGGGTGCGGCTGCTGGACGTCCCGCGTGCGCTGACCTCGCGCGGCTGGTTCGTGGACGGCGAGCTCGTCCTCGACGTCGACGACCCGTTCCTCGGCGAGCACGGCCGCTATCTGCTGACCGTCCGGGACGGGAAGGCCGAGTGCGTCCCGACGGACCGGGAGCCCGACATGTCCCTGGACGTGAGCGACCTGGGCTCGGTCTACCTCGGCGGCACCACCCCGAGCACGCTCGTGCGGGCCGGGCACATCCGGGCCCACCGCCCGGGCGCGGCCGCCCTCGCCGACGCCCTCTTCAGCGCCGAGCGCGCCCCGCACTGCCTGCACTGGTTCTGACCGGCTGGTTCCGACCGCACGCTCGCCTCGCCGCCCCTGCACGACAGGCCTACGGGCGTGCCGGGATCGACGCGGGCGCAAGCTCGGGCTCGGGCTCTGTCCCGGGCTCGGGCTCTGTCCCCGGCTCAGACTCGGGCTCGGGCTTCGCCCCGTCGACGGTGCCCGTCCGGCCGCGCCGGCGGTCCATCTCGCGCCACTCCGGCCGCAACCCGGCCAGGTTGGTGGAGGCGAAGTAGAGGGCGCCGCCCGCGACCAGGGTGGGTATCAGCCCGATGAGGCTGACCGCTGCGCCGGCCAGCAGGCCGCCGAGCGGGATACCGGCCCAGGCGAGGGAGTCGCCGAGGGCGTGGACGCGGCCGAGCAGGTGGCGGGGCACCCGCTCGAAGAGCACCGCGCCAAGGATCGGGTTGAGGAAACCGCCACCGAAGCCGCCGACCGCGAAGACCGTGAGCACCACCCACAGCGGCGCGCCGCACGCGAGCACCAGGAAGCGCGGGGCCCCGACGAGCAGGAAGCCGGCGAAGAACACCGTCCGGCGGGGCAGCCGGTGGGCGACGGCCGCCGCGATCAGACTGCCGACGACCGCCGTGATCCCCCCGGCGGTGCCGGTCAGGCCGATGGCGGCCGGGCCGTTCCCCGACTCCCGCGCCCAGACCGGGAGGAGGACCGTGAGGAACCCCGCGTCGAGCAGGTTGGTGATGCCGACCAGCACCGTCACGGTGAGCAGCAGCGGATCGGAGCGCAGGAAGGTGAAGCCCTCGCGGAACATCCGCCAGTAACCCGCCGATTCGGCCTCAGTTCCGGCCTCAGTTCCGGCCCCAGTTCCGGCCCCGGCTCCGGTCCCGATCCCGGCCTCGGCTTCTGCGGCCTGCGCGGCAGCGGGTGCCGGGGCCGCCGCGCGCCCCATCCCGCGCGGCAGGGCGAAGGCGATGACGAGGGACCCCAGGGCGAAGGTGGCGGCGTTGAGCGCCAGCCCGGCCAGCGGGCCCATCAGCGCGACCAGCCCACCACCGACCGCCGGGCCGACCGTGGAAGCCAGCCGTTCGGTGACGCCGGAGAGACCGGTGGCGCGCTCCATCGGCACCCGGGCGCGGTCGGCGGCCTCCGGGACCATGACCGACTTGGCCAGATCCCCCGGGCCGCGCATCGCGCCGATCACCGCGACCATCGCCAGCAGCACCCCGAACGGCAGCAGCCCCAGGGCGTGCAGCAGCGGGACCAGCCCGGCCGCGACGGCGCTCACCAAGTCCGTCGTCCAGGACACCACCCGCGGCCCGAGCCGATCGACCAGTGGCCCGGTCAGCGCCTTGACCAGCACGTACGGCGCCATCTCGGCGAAGGCGACCAGGCCCGTCATGGTGGCGCTGCCGGTGGTGGCCAGGACGAACCAGGGCAGGGCGATGGCCGAGACACGCGTCCCGGTGATGGAGACGGCCATGGCGGAGAGCACCCCGACCAGCGGCCGGAGGCTGCGCGCGGGCGCGTCGACGACGGTGGTCATCGGGACCCCGCCTCACCGGTGTCGGTGTCGGTGCTGGCATCGCTGTCGGCATCGGTGTCGGCATCGGTACCAGCGCCGGTGCCGACGCTCGCGTCGGGCAGCACGTGGACGACCACGGCGACCCGCTCGGTGCCCTCCGGGGCCGGCCCCTCCGTATCCAGCGCGCGGTAACGCCGCACCACCGCGGACAGATCAGCGGCCAGTTGCCCGGCCTCCTCGGGGGTGAGCTGCAACAGCACGTCGCTGAGGCCGACCGCCTTGCGCCACTCCCGCGGCATCGTCTCGAAGGCGTCGACCGACCGCTGGGCCGCCAGGGCGTGGGCGGTGAGGACGGACCGCAGGAAGCCGACGGCCGTGTCGAGCTCCTCGTCGGCCATGTCGTCACTCGTCCAGACGGTGAACTTGTGGGCCGAACGCCACCACCGCTCCCGGGCGTTTCCGCGCTCGGGATCCTCCTCGACGAAGCCCGCGGCGGCGAGCTGGCGGAGGTGGTAGCTGGTCGCCCCGGAGTTGAGCCCCAGCTGCTCGGCGAGCCTGGTCGCCGTGGAGGGACCGTGCTTGCGCAGCAGCCCGACCAGCTGCATGCGCACGGGGTGGGCCATCGCCCGCATGCCCTTGGCCGTGAGGACGATGTGCGGGTCATCGCTGTGCATCCAGCCGCGTTCATCGGTCATGGCAGGAGCGTAGAACCGCAAAGACATCTTTGCAAAGGGTTTTTTGCGAAGAAGTCTTTGCGGTGAAGGATGGAGCCCCGAAGAGCTGCCCGCCGGCCGTCCGTCAGTCGTGCGCGACCACCAGCAGCAGCACCACCGTCAATCCGCCGCCCGGTGTGGCCTCCACCGCCAGTCGCCCGCCCGCCGCCAGCACCAGGCTGTGCACGGCGGGCCCGACCGGCCCGTCGGCGCGGGCGCCCGCGAGCAGCCACTCCCGCGCCCCGGGCAGCTCGGACGACCCCCGGTCGGCCACCCGGATCTCCACCCGCCCGCGCGGTCGCGCCGCCCCGCTCAACCCGGCCGCCCGCAGGGCCGTCGCGGCCGGGCCCGGCCCGCCCGCCACCTCGGCGCGGACCAGCACCCGCCCGCCGGGCGGGTTGCGCCGGATCGCGTGGTCGACCAGGCCGGCGAGCGCGTCCTCCAGCCGCCGGGCGTCCCCGACCACCACCGGCAGCCCCGGCGCCAGCCGGGCCGTCACCGCCGCCGCCCGGCCGCCGCCGCGCACCACCCTGCGGACCACCTCGGTCACCTGGACGTGCCGCGCCTGCGGCTCGCAGCCGGCCTGCCGGTCGGTCCACTCGACGCGCTCAAGTTCCGGCCGGGACAGCGCCCGGGGCCCGGCCATCTCGCCCGGTCTGAACGGTCCGGCCTCCTCGCCCGCCACCGCGCCGCCGGGCCCTCCCGTACGGCCGGGGCCACCCGGCCCGCCGAGGGCGCCGAGCGCCCTGGCCCCCGATGCGACATAGCCCCAGAGCTTCCCGCTTGCCATCGCCCTGCCCCTCGTGCATCGCCGGCGGCCGTCATCAGTGCCGCGGCCGACCGGCGCGGGCCGCTTCCCAGGCCCTGCTGTCAGCCTGCACCTCACTCGTTCGGGTGACAATCCGGCTCCGGGACGCGAACCGGGCACCACCCCCGCCGGTCGGCCGATGCCACACCCGCCGACCGGCGGGGCAGGCCCGGCCACCGGCCCGGCCCGGGGGGGGCGCCCGGCGCGGGCCCGGCGCGGGGCGCCCGCGGGGGCGCGGGGCCCGCGGGCCGGGGGGCGGGCGGGCGCGCGGCGCCGCGCGGGGCGGGGCGGGGGCGCGGCGCGGCGCGCGC
>NZ_JBHWIJ010000371.1:0-2058 GCF_042732255.1 Kitasatospora sp. NPDC059803
GTTTGTGGGCGCGGCGCGCCCCCCCCTCGCCCCCCGCCGCCCGGCCCCGGGCGGGCGGGGGGGGGTGGCGGCCGTGGGGGCCGTCCCCCGCGTCCGGGGCGCCCTGGCCGTCCGGGCCGTCCGGCGCGCGGCGGCCGTCGGCGAGCCAGTACTCGGCGGGCCGGGCGAACGGGCGCGGCGGCTCCCCCGCCGCGCCGCCGGCCCCACCGCCGGGGAAGGCCGGGTACTGCGAGACCAGCTCCAGGTAGATCTCCCGGAAGGCGCCGATCACCGGCTCCACGGCGAAGCGTTCCTGCGCCCGCAGCCGCCCGGCCAGCCCGAGCCGGGCGCGCCGCTCCTCGTCGCGCAGCAGCGCCAGGCAGGCGCCGGCCAGCGCGCGCGGGTCCCGGGCGGGCACCAGCAGCCCGGTCGGCCCGACCACCTCGCGGGCCACCCCGACATCGGTGGACACCACCGCCCGGCCGCTGAGCATCGCGTCCGCGAGCAGCCGGGGGCTGCGCTGGGACAGCGCGGAGAAGACGGCCAGCGTGCCGCCCTCCCAGACCTCGGCGAGCGAGCCGGGCCGCCCGGCGAAGTCCACCGCCGCGGCCAGTCCGAGCCGCTCGGCCAGCGCCGCGCAGTGCGCCCGGTAGCCGGGCGCGGCCTCCTCGCCGTGGATCACCAGCCGGGCCCGCGGCAGGTCGGCGTGCACCTGTGCGAAGGCGTGCAGCATCAGTTCGGTGTCCCGCCCCGGCTCCAGCGCGCCCGCCCACACCAGGGTCGGCGCGGCGGGCTCGGGCCCGGCCGCCGGGCGGACCACCGCGGGCGTCCCCTCGTACACCACCCGGGTGCGCGCCGGGTCGGCCCCGCAGCGGCGCTGCCACTGCTGGTCGTGGGCGCTGCCGGGGGTCAGGACGGCCGCCTGCCGGTAGGTCTCCTCGGTGAGCGCCCGGAAGTACGCCAGCAGCAGCGCCCGGACCGGCCACCGGTACGGCGCCTCGCGGTAGCCCAGGTACTGCTCGCGCAGGTGCAGGCCGTGCTCGGTGACCACGAACGGCACCCCGTGCAGGTACCGGGCGACGAGTGCGGGCAGCGCCGCGGGGCCGCCGCCGACCACGTGGCACAGGTCGGCGCCGCCGAGGCCGTCGGGCCCGGTGCCGTACCAGGGCGCGGACAGCGGCCGCAGGCACTGCTCCAGCAGGTCCGCCGCGACCAGCACGTCGCGGACCAGCGGCTGCCCGGCCGAGGTCTCCGCGCCCGGCAGCCGCCAGACCCGCTCCAGGGTGCGCCGGGCGTGCGCGGAGGCGAGGAAGGCGGGCAGCGTGCCGTCCTCCCGGGCGAGGACGGCCAGCCGGTACAGCCCGGCCCCGAAGCCGGCCCGCTCCCCCGGCAGCACCAGGGCTCTGACCAGGTCCTCGTACGCCCGGGCGTACTGGCGTCTGCGCAGCGCGCCGGGCACCCGGCCGCCCGGCCGGCGCCCCCACAGCGCCAGCTCGCGTGCCCCGCGCCAGGCGGGGGACGGCCGCTCGGCAGCGCCCTGGCCGGCCTGGCCGCCTTGGCCGGTCAGCAGGTACAGCCCGAACTCGTGCTCCGGCAGGCCCGCGGCCAGCCGGTCGCACCAGCCTCCGGCGCCGCGCCGGGAATGTGGGCGGGCACCCTCGGTGAGCAGGGCGATGCGCACGGGAGACCTCCAGGGCAGAGCGGATCACGGGCGGGCGGATCACGGGCGGGCGGGATCGACGGATGGCTTGAGCGGCTTGAGTGGTCACCGGGGCGGCCCCGCACGGCGGCGGGGACGGTCCGGGGGCGAGGAGTCCGGTCGGCCGGGTACGACACCGCGACGCTCCCCCGGCGCGGGGCACCACCGAGCGGTGGTGCGGCCGTCCGGCCCGACGGTCCGGCCGCGCCCCTCCCGCGATCCGTTCCCCCGGGCGCACGCCCGTTCCGGCGGGGGCGGGGCCGCGCCCCCGGGCCCCCGGGGGGGGGCGCCCCCGCCCCCCGGGGCTACGTGGTCCCCCGGCGCCGGGGGGGCGGGGGCGCGGGGGGGCGGTCGCGGGGGGGGGGGGGGCCCGGGGCGGG
>NZ_JBHWIJ010000371.1:2068-7562 GCF_042732255.1 Kitasatospora sp. NPDC059803
CGGCCGTCCGGCCCGACGGACCGGCCGCGCCCCACCCCCGATCCGGACCCCCGGGCGCACGCCCGATCCGGCGGCCCGGGCCCGACCCGCGGGGCCCCCTGGGTGCGGCCGCCCCCGGATTTCCCCGGCGTCCGCGGCCTCCCCCACACCTGTTCGGTCCGACAGCAGAAAGGTAGGACCGGGCCCGGGCAATCCATCGGTCACATGCCTGGTTGCCACCTGAACGAGTGAACGAGCGTGACCTCGCCCCGAACCGGGCCGTTACCGCGCGGTCCGCGCGACCGGGCGCCGGTCGCCGACCTCCCCGCTCATGACGGACGATGGGAGTGACCTTGTTCGCCGCTGCGAGGGGTCCCCGGGTCCGCGATGCCCGGCCCGTGCTCCGCGCTCGGTGACACCGCCGGTGCGGTGCGTCACGAGGTTCGGATTCCGGCGGCCGGGACGGCCGTTCCGGCCCCTGTCACACCCCTGCCGACGCCGAGGTCAGCGCCGTATTGTGGGCTCCTGACAAGGAGGCCGAGGTCCTTTTCTCACTCCCGCCGAACGCGGAAGCGGTTACCGAAAAGTAGAATCGGCCCTCTTGCCAGCCCCGAACAACCGAAGTGAGGAGCGCCGTGACGGCCATCCAGGAGGCGCAGGAGCGCCCGCGCGGTGCCCGCCTGCCGCGAAGCGCCCGCCGTGAACAACTGCTCGGTGCCGCCCAGGAGGTGTTCGTCGCGCAGGGTTACCACGCGGCCGCCATGGACGACATCGCCGACCGCGCCGGGGTCAGCAAGCCGGTGCTGTACCAGCACTTCCCCGGGAAGCTGGAGCTGTACCTGGCACTGCTGGACAAGCACTGCGACGCCCTGGTCGAGTCGACCCGCGACGCACTGTCGACGACCACCGACAACAAGCTCCGGGTGGCCGCGACGATGGAGGCGTACTTCAACTACGTCTCCAGCGAGTCCGGCGCGTTCCGCCTGGTCTTCGAGTCGGACCTGACCAACGAGCCGGCCGTGCGCGAGCGGGTCGAGCGGGCCTCCGAGGCGAGCGCGACGCTGGTCAGCAAGGTGATCCAGGAGGACACCGACCTGCCCGAGGCGGAGTCCAAGCTGCTCGCCGCCGGGGTCTGCGGCCTGGCCCAGATCACCGCCCGGTACTGGCTGTCGCAGGGCCTGGACATCCCCCGCGACGAGGCGGTGCGGCTGGTCGCCAGCCTGGCCTGGCGCGGGCTGAAGGGCTTCCCGATGCACCCCGTTTCAGAGGGCGGGGAGGCCCTCTAGCAGGGGTGATCCACCGATCTTCGCCGTCGCGGTGATCCCGTGCTCTATGGTGAAGCCGTACGGCGCGGTCGTCGCGAACGCTTGTCCCAGGCGGTCGGGGTGTCCGCGCGTGGAGGCTGCAACCCCGGAGGGACGGAAGCCGTGGAGGTCAAGATCGGCGTGCAGAACACGCCGCGCGAGATCGTGATCGAGAGCACGCAGAGTGCCGATGAGATCCAGAGCGCGATCGCCAAGGCGCTGGAGGGTTCGGAGAAGCTCTTCGCGCTGACCGACGAGCACGGCCGCCGCGTCATCGTCCCGGCCGAGCGCCTGGCGTACGTGGAGATCGGCGAGCAGGCCGCCCGCAAGGTCGGCTTCGGCACCGCCTGAGGCGTCGTCCGAGCTGCTCACCCGGTGCCCCGCTCCCCCAGGGAGCGGGGCACCGTTGCGTGTACGGCCGGGTCGGCCGGGGTACGGCGACAGTGCGGCCGCCGGCGCCGCGCGCCCGTCCCCGGGAGGCAGTTTTGCTGGTCGAGTCGATCGCCTTCGCCCTCGTCGGCCTGGCCGCGGGCCTGGCCGCACTGCTGGCGCGGCCCGCGTACTTCCGGGCGGCCCGCACCCTGACCCTGGGCACCGCCCTGGCGGCGGCGCTGCTCGGCGGGACAGTGGCGCACTTCTGCCTGGACGGGCGCTACCCGGCGGCGTCGATCGCGGCCGCCGCGCTGGCCTCGGCGGTGCTGACCACGACGCTGGCCCGGCCGGACCTCGCCGCCGGGCGGGCCCCGGCGCACCGGCACCACCCGCACCGGGCCGGTGTCCACCGCACGCGGCGCCACCGGCCGGCCTGACCTCTAGCTGGCCAGGCCCAGAGCGGCCATCCGCCGGGTGTGCGCCTCGGTGATCCGGTTGAACATCTTGCCGACCTCGACCAGGTCGAAGCCCTGCACCTGGACGCCGCCGACCAGCAGGTTGGACAGCGCGTCCCGCTCGGCGACCACCCGCTGGGCCTGGCTGAGCGCCTCGCCCATCAGCCGTCGGCCCCACAGCGCGAGCCGGCCGCCGGAGCGCGGGTCGGCCTCGATGGCCTGGCGCACCTTGTCCACCGCGAACTGGGCGTGCCCGGTGTCGGACATGACGCCGAGCACCAGGTCGCGGGTGTCATCGTCGAGCCGGACGGCGACCTCGCGGTAGAAGTCGGTCGCGATGGCGTCGCCGACGTAGGCCTTGACCAGGCCCTCCAGCCAGTCCGAGGGCGCGGTCATCCGGTGGAACAGCTCCAGCGGCTCGACGAACGGGCGCATCGCCTCCTGCGGGTCGGCGCCGATCTCGGCGAGCCGGTCGTGCAGGCGCTGGTAGTGCTGGAACTCGGCGGAGGCCATCCGGGCCAGGGCCGCCTTGTCGGCGAGGTCCGGCGCCAGCTTGGCGTCCTCGGCGAGCCGCTCGAAGGCGCTCAGCTCGCCGTAGGCGAGCGCGCCGAGCAGATCCAGCACCGCCGCCCGGTAGCCGGGGTCGGCCGAGCACGCGGCCCAGTCCCCGATCGAGCCGGCCGCGGCGTCCTGCGTCTCACCATGGGTCTCCATGACCCGCCACCTTAGTCCCGCCGGCCCGGGGGACCCACCCTGGCCGGCCGTCGGCCGGTCGCCCGGGTGACCGGCCGGAACACCCCTTCCGGCCCGGGTCGGCAGGGGCAATGTCAGACGCGTCACGTGTTCGAGTCGTCGCCTGACTGTATGGTGGTACGGAGCCCCGTCGTGTTCGCGCGGTGTCACCGCCGTCTCGGTGTCCCGCGCAAGCCCGCTCCGAAGCGGCACCGTCCATCCGGACGTGTCCGCACCGGAGCCACGGGTACTCACGTACGCGGATGCCCGGTCGGAGAGCCGATCGGCTCCGACCATGGCTTGGACTTCAAGCCTTGGCACCGCATCAGTGGCCGAGCGAGGGCCGCCGAGACCGCGCCCCCTGGCGAAGGTCCCGCGCAGGTCCCTCATGGGAATCCTCCCCGACGCCGCCGGCGACGCGCCCCGCACAGGGCAGCGCGCACCGGCCGGCCGCAGGGACCGGCGCGGTTGTGCGTCCGCTCAGCTGCATCAGGGCCGCCAGGCCCGTACGCAGCCGTGCGGCTGCCCGCCCGCCGCTCGCTCTCGGCCCCTTTCACACGGAAGAGGCAGCACCCTGTCCACCACCGCTGAACCCATCAAGACGACGTTCCGGGATCTGGGAATCCTCCCGGAGACCGCCGAGGCGCTCGAGTCCGTCGGCATCGTCCACCCCTTCCCCATCCAGGAGATGACCCTCCCGGTCGCGCTGACCGGCCACGACGTCATCGGCCAGGCCAAGACCGGCACCGGCAAGACCCTCGGCTTCGGCCTCCCGCTGATCGAGCGGTGCGTCGTGCGCGCCGACGTGGACGCCGGCCGGGCGACCGAGGAGCAGCTCTCCGACGGCCCGCAGGCGCTCATCGTCGTCCCGACCCGCGAGCTCTGCACCCAGGTCACCAACGACCTGCAGACCGCCGGCAAGGTCCGCGACGTGCGCGTCCTGGCCGTCTACGGCGGCCGCGCGTACGAGCCGCAGGTCGAGGCGCTCGCCAAGGGCGTCGACATCGTGGTCGGCACCCCGGGCCGCCTGCTGGACCTGGCCGGGCAGAAGAAGCTGAACCTGTCCAAGGTCCGCTCGCTGGTCCTGGACGAGGCCGACGAGATGCTCGACCTCGGCTTCCTGCCGGACGTCGAGAAGATCATCACCATGCTGCCGGCCAAGCGGCAGACCCTGCTGTTCTCGGCCACCATGCCGGGTCAGGTCATCAGCCTCGCCCGCCGGTACATGAGCCAGCCCACCCACATCCGGGCCGCCGCCCCGGACGACACCGGCACCACCGTCGCCAACATCGAGCAGCACATCTTCCGCGCGCACTCGCTGGACAAGGTCGAGCTCGTCTCGCGCATCCTCCAGGCCGACGGCCGCGGGCTGGCGATGATCTTCTGCCGGACCAAGCGCACCGCCGCCGACGTCGCCGACCAGCTGACCCAGCGCGGCTTCGCGGCCGGCGCCGTCCACGGCGACCTCGGCCAGGGCGCCCGCGAGCAGGCGCTGCGCGCGTTCCGCAACGGCAAGGTCGACGTGCTGGTCTGCACCGACGTCGCCGCCCGCGGCATCGACGTCGAGGGCGTCACGCACGTGGTCAACTACCAGTGCCCCGAGGACGAGAAGACCTACCTGCACCGGATCGGCCGCACCGGCCGGGCCGGCGCCTCGGGTACCGCCGTCACCCTGGTCGACTGGGACGACATCCCGCGCTGGCAGCTGATCAACAAGGCGCTGGAGCTGACCTTCAACGACCCGGAGGAGACCTACTCCACCTCGCCGCACCTGTACGAGCTGCTGAAGATCGCGCCGGGCACCAAGGGTGTGCTGCCGCGTTCGGAGCGGACCCGGGCCGGGCTCGGCGCGGAGGAGGTCGAGGACCTCGGCGAGACCGGCGGGCGCGGTGCGCGCACCGCCCGGGCCAAGGGCCCGCGCAGCGGCGCCGGCCGCACCGGCGCCCCTGAGGCCGCCGTGGCGACCGAGGAGAAGCCGCGCCGCACCCGTGAGCGCCGCCGCACCCGCGGGGGCTCCACGGTCGCCGAGGGCGAGGCCGGGAGCGTCGTCGAGGCCGCCGCGGCCCCGGCCGTCGAGGGCACCGAGGGCGAGGCGGCCCCGCGCCGCCGTCGCCGCCGTTCGCGCGGCGCCGCCGCCGGCGAGGCCGCTGTGGTGGCCGAGGCCGTCGCGGTGACCGAGGCGGCCGTGGCGGCTCCGGTCGCCGAGGCCCCGGCCGAGGTTCCGGCCGCGGTGGCCGTCGTGGCCGCCGCCGAGGCCGTCGTCGAGGCCGTCGTCGAGGAGAAGCCGGCCGCCCGCACCCGGACGCGCACCCGCAAGCCGAAGGCGGAGGCCGTCGAGGCCGTCGTCGAGGCGCCGGCCGAGGCACCCGCCGCCGAGGTCGTCGTCGAGACCGCCGTCGCGAAGAAGCCGGCCACCCGGACGCGCACCCGCAAGCCCAAGGCCGAGGCCGCGACCGCCCCGGCGGCTCCGGAGGCTGCGGCCGCCGACGCCGCGACCGAGGTCCCGGCCCCGCGCAAGCGCACCCGGGCCCGCAAGGCCGCCGCCGCGCCGGAGGCCACCCCGGAGAGCTGACGCACCCCGCCCCGGGGGGGGGGGGGGTGCGCCCGGGCCCGCCCTCCGCGGGGGGGGGGCGGGCCCACGCCCTGGGCATC
>NZ_JBHWIJ010000372.1:0-713 GCF_042732255.1 Kitasatospora sp. NPDC059803
CCCCCCCCCCCCCACCCCCCCCCACGCCCCGGGGGCGCCCCCCGCCCGGCCCCCCCCCCGCCGCCCCCCCGGCCCCCCCCCGGGGGGCCCGTCGGCGCGCGTGTCACCCTCATCCGCCCGAACCACCCGGACGGGCCATCCGCCCTGACCTCCTCGGGCCATGCCGCAGCTGACCCATCGGTGCGTCTTTTCCCGCCTGACCCACCTGAACGGGTGATCTCTGCCCGGGAGTTGTGGCGCATGTCACGAAATCCCTGCGCGCGCGTCCACAGATGCCGACACTGGGAACCAGCGTGGAAGGACCACCTGTCCTACCCACTTGAGCGCCGGTCAACACCTGGTCGGCGCGCGGACAGGATCCGGCTACCGCGGCGGCTCCCGACGGCTCCGCCGCCGGCCGCACCACGGGGGAGGATCGCAGAGCGAAGCGAGGGTACGCATGTGCCAGCACCGTCCTGAGTGCCCGTCGGCCGACTGCGAGGACCGCGAGGCGGCCGTCACGGTGGCCTGCCACCCGGAGCAGGGCTGGAGCCTGCTCTGCAACGGCGTCGTGCTGTTCGAGGACACCGGAGAGCTGCTGCCCGACGGCCGGGTGATCGCGCCGCGCCGCACCGTCGCCCACGCGGCCTGACCGCACCGGCGGGGGCAGCCGCCGGACGACGACAACGGGCAGGGCCCCGACGGTACGTGCCGTCGGGGCCCAGCCGTACGTC
>NZ_JBHWIJ010000372.1:723-7462 GCF_042732255.1 Kitasatospora sp. NPDC059803
CGCCCACCACCCCCCCGCCCCCGACACTACCGCGCCCCCCCGCGCCTCCCGCCGCCGCGCCGCGCGCCGGGGCGTCTTCCTCCGCCGCGGCGCGCGCGCGCCCCCCCCCGCGCCGACCCCCCCGCGCGGGCGCCCGCGGCGCCCCCACAAAACGGGGCGGCGGCCCGCGGCACGGGGGCCTCGCGCCGCTGCCGTACGTCCGGTCCGGATCAGACGCCGTACTCCTCCAGCGGCGGGCAGGAGCAGACCAGGTTGCGGTCGCCGTACGCGCCGTCGATCCGGCTGACCGGCGGCCAGTACTTGTCCGCCGGGTTCACACCCGCCGGGAAGACCGCCTCCTGCCGCGAGTAGCCGTGCGCCCAGTCGCCGGCCAGCTCGGCGGCGGTGTGCGGGGCGTTGCGCAGCGGGTTGTCCGCGGCCGCCCACTCGCCCGAGCCGACCTTGTCGACCTCGGCCCGGATCTCGATCATCGCGTCGCAGAACCGGTCGATCTCGTGCAGGTCCTCGGACTCGGTCGGCTCGATCATCAGCGTGCCGGCCACCGGGAAGGACATCGTCGGCGCGTGGAAGCCGTAGTCGATCAGGCGCTTGGCGATGTCGTCCACCGTCACGCCCGTCTCCTTGGTCAGCGGGCGCAGGTCGATGATGCACTCGTGCGCGACCAGCCCGCCGGGGCCGGTGTAGAGCACCGGGAAGTGCGGTGCCAGCCGCTTGGCGATGTAGTTGGCGTTCAGCACCGCGACCTGGGTCGCGCGCTTGAGGCCCTCGCCGCCCATCAGCCGGACGTACGCCCAGGAGATCGGCAGGATGGCCGCCGAGCCCCACGGCGCCGCCGAGATCGGGCCGACCCCGGTGGCCGGGCCGGCCTCCGGCTGCAGCGGGTGGTTCGGCAGGTACGGCGCCAGGTGGGCACGCACCGCGACCGGACCGACGCCCGGGCCGCCGCCGCCGTGCGGGATGCAGAAGGTCTTGTGCAGGTTCAGGTGCGAGACGTCCGCGCCGAACTTGCCCGGCTTGGCGAGGCCGACCAGGGCGTTCAGGTTGGCACCGTCCACGTACACCTGGCCGCCGGCCTCGTGCACCAGGGCACAGATGTCGGTGATCTGGGTCTCGTACACGCCGTGGGTGGACGGGTAGGTGACCATCAGCACGGAGAGGCTGTCCCGGTGCTGCTCGATCTTGGCCTTCAGGTCCTCGACGTCCACGTCGCCGTCGACCAGGGTCTTCACCACGACCACGCGCATGCCGGCCATCACCGCGGAGGCCGCGTTGGTGCCGTGCGCGGAGGACGGGATCAGGCAGACGTCGCGCTGGGTGTCGCCGTTGGCGTGGTGGTAGGCGCGGACGGCCAGCAGGCCGGCCAGCTCGCCCTGCGAGCCCGCGTTCGGCTGGATCGAGACGGCGTCGTAGCCGGTCACCTCGACCAGCTGGCGCTCCAGCTCGCGGATCAGGCTGAGGAAGCCCTGGGCCTGCTCGATCGGCGCGAAGGGGTGCAGCTGGCCGAACTCCGGCCAGGTGACGGCCTCCATCTCGGTGGTCGCGTTGAGCTTCATGGTGCAGGAGCCCAGCGGGATCATGCCGCGGTCCAGCGCGTAGTCCCGGTCCGACAGGCGGCGCAGGTAGCGCAGCATGGCGGTCTCCGAGCGGTGGCTGTGGAAGACCGGGTGGGTCAGGTACTCGTCCTGGCGCAGCAGCGCGGCCGGCAGCGCGTCGGCGCCCTCGGCGACCTCGACCGCGGGGACGCCGAACGCGGCCCAGACGGCGGCCAGGTGCTCGCGGGTGGTGGTCTCGTCGGTGGAGACCGAGATCCGGTCCGCGCCGTCCTGGTGGACGTTGACGCCGTTGGCGCGGGCGGCGGCCGCGATCTCGGCGGCACGGCCCGGGACGACGGCGGTGACGGTGTCGAAGAACTCGCCGTGCAGCAGCTCGACGCCGCCGGCCCGCAGGCCCTCGGCGAGGGCGGCGGCGTAGCGGTGGGTGCGGCGGGCGATGTCGGCCAGGCCGTCCGGGCCGTGGTAGACGGCGTACATCGAGGCCATGACGGCGAGCAGCACCTGGGCGGTGCAGATGTTGCTGGTGGCCTTCTCGCGGCGGATGTGCTGCTCGCGGGTCTGCAGCGCCAGGCGGTAGGCGCGGTTGCCGTCGGCGTCGACCGAGACGCCGACCAGGCGGCCGGGCAGCGAGCGGGCGTACTCGGCGCGCACCGACAGGTAGCCGGCGTGCGGGCCGCCGAAGCCCATCGGCACGCCGAAGCGCTGCGAGGTGCCGCAGGCGATGTCGGCGCCGAGCGAGCCCGGCGAGGCGAGCAGGGTCAGCGCCAGCAGGTCGGCGGCGACCGCGACGATCGCGCCGAGGCCGTGCGCCTGCTCGATGACCGGGGTGAGGTCGCGGACCACACCGGTGGCGCCCGGGTACTGGAGCAGCACGCCGAAGACGCCGCGCTCGGCGATCTCGGCCGGGATGCCCTCGGACAGGTCGGCGACGACGACCTCGACACCGGTCGGCACCGCGCGGGTGTTGATCACCGCGGTGGTCTGCGGCAGGGTCTCGGCGTCGACCAGGAAGACACCGCCCTTGACCTTGGTGACGCGGCGGGCGAGCGCCATCGCCTCGGCGGCCGCGGTGCCCTCGTCGAGCAGCGAGGAGCCGGAGGTCGGCAGGCCGGTCAGGTCGGAGACCAGGGTCTGGAAGTTGAGCAGCGCCTCCAGGCGGCCCTGGGAGATCTCCGGCTGGTACGGCGTGTAGGCGGTGTACCAGGCCGGGTTCTCCATGACGTTGCGCAGGATCACCGGCGGGGTGAAGGTCCCGTAGTAGCCCAGGCCGATCATCGGCTGGAGCACCTGGTTGCGGCTCGCCAGCTCGCGCAGTTCGGCGAGCACCTGCGCCTCGCTGCGGCCGCCGGGCAGGTCCAGGCCGGTGATGGAGCGGATCGCCTCGGGAACGGCGGTGGCGGCGAGTTCGTCCAGCGAGCCGTAGCCGATGGACGCCAGCATCTTCTGCTGCGCGGCGTCGTCGGGGCCGATGTGGCGGTTCTCGAAGGGGCTGGCCAGCTCAAGCTCGGTGAGGGTCGAGGCGCCGGTGGGGCGTCCCGCGTTCGGCTGGGCGTTCATGGTGGTCGAGGCCTCCTGGTCACGGACCGGCGGGGGTGCGCACGCCGGCCGGCCGGAGCCGCTGCGGACAGCGATTCGACCCGGGCGGGCGAACCCGACAGGCCTCCCCCTCTGTCATCGGGACCTGAGAGCTTCACCCGCACGGCGCGCTGTGGCACGCCGCCGGCTTGCACCGTCGGTGAGGGTGGTGGCCGTCGGCTCCCTGCCGACGGTCCTGCCCTGCTTTCCAGAGTGACCTACCCCACACGGTACGGATGCCTGAGAGATTCCGGGGAGGAGTTGCTCCTTCGGCGCCCCGACCAGCGCTTTCCGTGGCCGGGGACTCTCCCGAGCGGGCTCGGCGGTCGCCGCCCAGGGTACCAGCGGCAGGCCCCCTGATCACGGCCGCGTCGGGTCACTCCGGGTCTACGCGCGTCCCCCGGACGGTCCAGCCCGAAGCCCGTCCGGCGCACCCCGGTCGCGCCCGTCCGATTCATGGCCTTTGGTGTGAAGTGGCAGGCGGAACGGGTGCTCCGGCCACGGTCCTGCGGGAGTTCCGCAGGCGCAGCGCACTGGAGGAAAGAGTGCAAACCGACATCGATCCCCGGGACCTCATCGGCCACAAGGCGGTCGACCGCAACGGAGACAAGATCGGCACGGTCGACGAGGTCTACCTGGACGACGCCACCGGCCAGCCGGAGTGGGCAGCCGTCCGGACCGGCATCTTCGGCCGGGACGCCTTCGTCCCGCTCACCACCAGCGAGTTCTCCGGCGACGAGCTCCGGGTGCCGTACGACAAGTCGCTGGTGAAGGAGTCGCCGGACTTCGGCGTCGGCCAGCACCTGTCGCCCGCCCAGGAGCTCCAGCTCTACCGCTACTACGGCCTGGACACCCCGGCGAACGGTCGGCCGGTCAGCCGGGACGCCGACCGGCCTGTCGGCCGCGAGGGTGACCGGCTGATCGGCCGGGACGGTGACCGCCCAGCCGGCCGGGACGCCGACCGGCCCGTCGGCCGCGAGGGTGACCGGCCCATCGGCCGGGACGGTGACCGCCCAGCCGGCCGGGACGCCGACCGGCCCATCGGCCGCGAGGGTGACCGACCGGCGCGGCCCGACCTCGACTTCGGCACCACCTCGGCGGCCGAGCCCGTGAAGCCCATCACCTTCCACTCCCTCGGCCCCGCCCCGACCACCACCCCTGCCGACCCCACCGGCACCGCGACGGAGGTCAACGTGCGGACCCTCAACACCCCCGCGCCCGCAGCAGCCCCCACGACGACCGAGCCCAAGCCGCAGCCCGCCCCGGTCGTGACGACCACCGCGACCACGAACTCGGTCATGGCCGCGCCGGTCTCGGAGCGCTCGACCGGCCCGGCCACCTCGTCCCCCAACGGCCCGGTGGAGATCACCTGCCGCGAGGAGCGCCTGGACATCACCACGGACTGGCACATCGTGGGCACCGCGAAGCTGCGCAAGTACGTGACCAGCGAGCAGGTCGAGCGCCGCGTCCCGGTGGTCCGCGAGCGCGTCCGGGTGGAGCGGATGCCGGTGAGCGAGGCCGAGCGCGCCTCGCTCACCGAGAAGGAGATCGCCGAGGCGGTGGAGGAGGTCACCCTGCGCGAGGAGCGCCCGGTGGTCCGCAAGTACCTCACCCCGATCGAGCGGGTCCGCCTGGTGGTGGAGCGCTACACCGCCGAGGAGGTGATCCGGGACGAGCTGCGCCGCGAGCACGTCGAGGTCCACGACAACACGGCCGCCGCCCCGGCGACCCCGGCAGCCACCCCGGTGGCCGAGACCCCCCGCCCGGCCGTGCTGCGCCCGTTCGCCTGACCCCTCGCCCCCAGGGCCCCGGACCCCTCGGTCCGGGGCCCTCGGCATGCCCCGTCCCGGCCGCCACCCGGCCGGAATCCTTCGATTTTGCCAAAGCGTCACCAATGGATATTTGACACTCTGAAGTATCTCCCGGCATGGTTACTTCAGTTCATTCACTATGTACGGGAGGAAGCAACCGTGAGTGAGGCACCACAGCCCACCACCGCGGCCGAGAAGCAGAGCAGCGCCCGGGTCCTGCCGGCCCTCATCCTGGCGATGCTGTCGTTCAGCGTGGTGCAGACCGCGGTCGTCCCGATCCTGCCCTCGCTGGCCAAGGAACTGAGCGTCTCCGCGTCCAGCATCACCTGGCTGATGACCGCCAACCTGCTCTCCGCCGCCGTGCTGACTCCCCTGCTGGGCCGCTTCGGCGACCTCCGGGGCCGTAAGCCGATGCTGCTGATCTCGCTGGCCGGTCTGGTCGCCGGTTCGGCACTGGCGGTCAGCACCCACTCCTTCACCTGGCTGGTCGTCGCCCGCGTCCTTCAGGGCGCCGGCGGTGGCGTGCTCCCGCTGGCGATCAGCATCGTCCGCGACGAGCTGCCCAAGCAGAAGGTGACCGGCGGCGTCGCCGCCATCAGCGCCTCGATGGGTGTCGGCTCCGGCCTCGGCCTGGTCGCGACCGGTCTCCTGCTGGAGCACTGGAGCTACAAGTCGATCTTCTGGATGGGCCTGGTCTTCGGCCTGATCGCGGTCGCCCTGGTCGCGTTCCGCGTCCCGTCCGACCCGGTCACCGACAAGGAGGGCGGCGCCGACCCGCTCGGCGCCCTCACCCTGGCCGGCTGGCTCTCCGCCCTGCTCGTCGCGGTCAGCCAGGGCAACCACTGGGGCTGGACCTCGACCAAGACCCTCGGCCTGTTCGCCGTGGCCGCCGTCGTCGCCCTGATCTGGGGGGTCATCGAGACCAAGGTCGCGCACCCCCTGGTGGACATGAAGATGATGTCCCGTCCGGCCGTCGCCTTCACCAACCTGGCCGGCCTGCTGATCGGCTTCGGCATGTACGGCTCGTTCATGGTGATCAGCAACTTCGCCCAGACCCCGGAGAAGCTCACCCACTACGGCTTCACCGCGACCGTCCTGCACGCCGGTCTGCTGCTGCTGCCGTCCGCGATCGGCTCGATGGTGGCGGCTCCGGTCGGCGCGATGCTGATCGCCCGCCGCGGCCCGCGCCTGCCGCTGGTCCTCGGTGGCGTCCTGGGTGCCGTCGCGATGGCCTACCTGGCCGTGCGGCACAGCCACGAGGGCGACATCTACACCTCCTCGGCGATCTTCGGCCTGGGCATCGGCCTGGCGTTCTCCGCGATGCCGGCGTACATCAACGGCGCCGTCCCGGTGGAGCAGAGCGGCATCGCCAACGGCATGAACGCCGTGCTGCGCACCGTCGGTGGCGCGATCGGCACCGCCGTGATGGCCGCCATCCTGACCGGCGACACCATGAAGCTGCCGCCGCAGATCCCGCTGCTGCTGCCCACCCTGGACGCCTACAAGCACGCGTTCTGGGTCGCGGCCGTCGTCTGCGCCGTCGCCGGCGTCGTCCCGTTCCTGATCCGCGGCACCAAGTCGGCCGCCACCGTCGTCGCCTCGGGCGGCGCGGCCGAGCGGAACTCCAGCCCCGAGCTGGCCAAGACCGACGCCTGACCAGGCGTCCGGCCGCCGCGCTCAGGGACAGGGGGCGGCGGCCGGCGGCGGGCAGCGGGGGGCGGGGCGCACAGCCCCCCCCAGAGAGGGCGCCGGGTGGGGGCCCCCCCCCCCCTCAAGACTCACCAAAGCCACTATCACTGA
>NZ_JBHWIJ010000373.1:0-3202 GCF_042732255.1 Kitasatospora sp. NPDC059803
ACCCCCCCCCCCGCCCCCCCCCCCCCCCCCGCGCCCCCCCCGCCCCCCCCGCCCCCCCCCCGCCCCCCCCCCACCCCCCCCCCCCCGCGCGCGGGATACAACCCCGGGGGGCAAGGTCCCGTTGTCGGCCACGTCCTACAGGCTCAGCACCGCCCGCAGGGCCCCGGCGACCTCCGCCTCCGGGTCGTCCGCCGCGCCCGTCGAGCGCCAGGCGACGAAGCCGTCCGGCCGGACCAGCACGGCGCCGGCCGGGCCGATCCCGTGCAGCTCCGCGAAGTCCGCGCCCGGCTCCGGCGCCAGGTCGTCCTCGGCGCCGCCGCCGATCCGGTAGGCGTCCAGCGGGACGGCCAGCCGGTCGGCCGCCCGCCGCGCCCCGGCCTGCCAGGCCGCGCCCTCGGGGCCGGTGAGCAGCACCATCGCCTGCTCGTACAGGTCCAGCGTGGACAGGCGCACGCCCGCCCGCAGCAGCCACTGGTGCGGGGCGCGGCTGCCCGGCTCCCCGGCCGACTCGAACTTCTCGGGGACGACCGCGCCCGCCGGGTCCGTCCCGGTCACCGCGCCCACCGGGTAGCGGTAGCCGAGCGCCACCCCGAGCACCCCGGTCTGCCGCCCGGCACCCGGCACCACCGCGTACCCGGGGTGGCTGTGCTCGGCCGAGCGGGCCGAGGCGCGCTCGCTGGTCACCTGCGCGACCGGGCGCCGCTCCTGCCCGTACGTCTCCAGCAGTTCCGGCCCGGCCCACCCGCAGAGCACCGCGGCGAGCTTCCAGGCCAGGTTGTGCGCGTCCTGGATGCCGGTGTTGGAGCCGAACGCGCCGGTCGGCGACATCTCGTGCGCGGAGTCCCCGGCGAGGAAGACCCGCCCGGCGCCGTACCGCTCGGCCACCCGCTCGGCGGCGTGCCAGGGCGCCCGGCCGGTCACCTCGACGTCGAGCTCCGGCAGGCCGACGGCGGTGCGGATGTGCCGCTCGCAGCGCTCGTCGGTGAACGCCTCCAGCGGCTCACCGTGCTCGGGGTGCCAGGGCGCGTGGAAGACCCACTCCTCCTGGTTGTCCACCGGCAGCAGCGCGCCGTCCGCCTCCGGGTTGGTCAGGTAGCAGGCGATGAAGTGCCGGTCCCCGACCACGTCGGCCAGCCGCTTGGCGCGGAAGGTGATGCTGACGTTGTGGAACAGCTCGCCCTGGCCGCTCTGGCCGATGCCCAGGCGCTCGCGGGCCGGGCTGCGCGGGCCGTCCGCCGCGATCAGGTAGTCCGCGCGCACCCGGCGCTCCTCGCCGGTCTCCCGGCTGCGCAGCACCGAGGTGACGCCCTCGGCGTCCTGCTCGAAGGAGAGCAGCTCGGTATTGAAGCGGACGTCGCCGCCGAGGTCGCGGGTGGCGCGCAGCAGCACCGGCTCCAGGTCGTTCTGGCTGCACAGGCACCACGAGCTGGGGCTGAACCGGGCGAGCCGCCCGCCGGGGTCGATCTCCCGGAACAGCCACTCCTGCTCGGTGCCGGTCAGCGAGGGCGCCTGGAGGATGCCGTGGTTCGGGGCGAGGACCGACGCCGCCTCGCGGATCGCCGGCTCGATCCCGGCCACCCGGTACAGCTCCATCGTGCGGACGTTGTTGCCTCGGCCACGCGGGTGATGCGAGGTGTCGGCGTGCTTCTCGACCAGCAGGTGCCTGACACCCAGTCGGCCGAGGAAGAGCGAGGCCGACAGCCCGACCAGCGACCCTCCCACGATCAGGACCGGCACCCGGTCGTCAACCTTCGGATTCATCAATTGCTCCGCCCTGTCAGGGGATTCAGCGGACCGGTGGCTGGGATCGGGGCCGCCGTCGACGCGACCGCACGACCGGGGGCCCCGCTCTTCCATCCCCCGCCCGAGGGTGCTTGTGCCGCCTCTTCGCCCGGATGGCCCGCAAATATCGCGGCACCCCGGTACGCCGCTCACGATCGACTTCAGGCCTGGCGCCGACCGACCGGGCCGATCGCCGTCGCACCGCCCTCCCAAGCCGGGAGCACCCCCCGGACGCGGCCCACCGCGGCCCGCAACGTGCGGCCCAGAGCAGAAAGTGGATCATGACAACTCTGTCCGAACCGCAGCGGAAGCAGCAGGCCGACTCCGACACCCGGCTCCGGGTGGTACTGATGCTGGAGATCCAGGACGGCGCCCAGCAGCGCTTCCTCGACGTCTACGAGCAGCTGCGCCACCAGGTGGCCTCGGTGCCCGGCCATGTCAGCGACCAGCTGTGCCAGTCGATCAACGACCCCCGCCAGTGGCTGATCACCAGCGAGTGGGAGGACCAGGACACCTTCCTGGAGTGGGTGGACAGCCCCGCCCACCGCGAGATGGTCAAGCCGATGCACGGCTGCGTCAGCGACAACTTCCGCTCGCTGCGCTACGGCATCCTGCGCGAGACCTCGGCGGCCGGCTCCACCGGCACCCGGGCCCCGCTGGAGGTCCCGCCCGGCCTGCCGCGCACCGAGCCCGCCGGGCACGTCGGCCCGCCGAAGGCCGAGCCCGGCCCGGACGGCGTGGTCCGGCACGCGCTCACCTTCACGGTCAAGCCCGGCAGCGAGCACGAGGTGGCCCGGATCCTGTCCGGCTACGCCTCGCCCCGGGCCGAGGTGGACGAGCACACCCGGCTGCACCGCACCTCGCTGTTCATGCACGGCAACCGGGTGGTCCGGGCCGTCGAGGTGGTCGGCAACCTCGGCGACGCGCTGCGCCACGTGGCGATGCAGCCGGAGGTGCGGGCCGTCGAGGAGGCGATCAACCCGTACCTGGAGGAGGCCCGCCAGCTGGGCGACCCGCAGGCCGCGCGCGCCTTCTTCGCCCGGGCCGCGCTGCCGGCGAAGCACCAGGCGATCGCCAGCTCCCCGACCTCCGCCCGGCTGCACCGACACGCCGTGCTGTACCCCGTCCGCCCGGGCGAGGGGCAGGCCGTCGCCGAGCTGCTCGCCGACTACGACAACCTCGCCACCGCCGACCCGACCGGCCCGGTCGCGGCCAGCACCGTGTTCCACCGGGCGGACGTGGTGGTGCGCCTGGTCGACCTGCGGGTGCCGGCCGAGGCCGACCCGGCGGCCGCCCTCGGCGTGGCGGGCGACCAGGAGGCCGCCGCGCTCGGCCGGCTGCGCGACCACGGCCCCCCGGGCCGCCAGCGCACCGCCACCCGGCGCGCCCCCCGGCGCCGCGCCCCCCCCCCACACACCGG
>NZ_JBHWIJ010000373.1:3212-7457 GCF_042732255.1 Kitasatospora sp. NPDC059803
GTGGGGGGGGGCCCCCGGGCCGGCCCGCGGCGCCGCCGGGCGGAGCCCCCGGGCCCCGCCGGCGCCCCCTCCCACCGCCACCGGGCTCGCCGCCGTCCTCGCCGCCCGCGCCATGAACCCGGTCACCGACCGCAGCTCGCAGGACAACTGAAGAACCAGCCGCATCTCTCGGAGGAAAACACCATGACCACGCAGTACCCACGGATCGTGCACGTCGACGAGGCACCGGAGAACCGTCGGCGCGGCGGCGACCTGCGCGCCATGCTCACCCCGACCACCTGCGGGGCGACCAGCGGGTTCATGGGGCTGGCGATCGTCCAGCCCGGCGAGCGGATCGGCGAGCACTACCACCCGTACTCCGAGGAGTTCGTGTTCGTGGTCAGCGGCGACCTGGAGGTGGACCTGGACGGCGAGAGCCGTCCGATCAAGCCCAACCAGGGCCTGATGATCCCGATCAACATGCGCCACCGCTTCCGCAACGTCGGCGACACCGAGGCCCGGATGGTGTTCCACCTCGGCCCGCTCGCCCCCCGCCCCGAGCTCGGCCACGTGGACACCGAGGAGACCGGCGCCGCCGGGCCGCCGGAACACGCCAAGGTGGCCTCGTGACCCGGCGCGTCGCCGTCACCGGGATCGGCGTCGTCGCGCCCGGCGGGGTCGGGGTCCGGGCGTTCTGGGAGCTCCTCACCGCCGGCCGCACCGCCACCCGGGGCATCACGCTCTTCGACCCCACCGGGTTCCGCTCCCGGATCGCCGCCGAGGTCGACTTCGACCCGGCGGCCCACGGGCTGAGCCCGGCGGACGTCCAGCGGGCCGACCGCTACGTGCAGTTCGCGATGGTCGCGGCGGACGAGGCGATCGCCGACGCGGGCCTGGACCTGGCCGCCGAGGACCCGTGGCGGATCGCCGTCTCGCTCGGCACCGCCGTCGGCGGCACCACCCGACTGGAGCACGACTACGCCCTGGTCAGCGCCGGCGGCGCCCGCTGGGACGTCGACCACCAGCGGGCCGAACCGCAGCTGCACCGGGCCTTCGCGCCCAGCACGCTGGCCTCCACGGTCGCCGAGCGCACCGGCGCGCACGGCCCGGTGCAGACCGTCTCCACCGGCTGCACCTCCGGCCTCGACGCGATCGGCTACGGCTTCCAGGCCGTCGAGGAGGGGCGCGCCGACATCTGCATCGCCGGCGCCTCCGACTCGCCGATCTCGCCGATCACCGTCGCCTGCTTCGACGCCATCAAGGCCACCAGCGAGCGCAACGACGACCCGGAGCACGCCTCCCGGCCCTTCGACGCCCACCGGGACGGCTTCGTCCTCGGCGAGGGCGGCGCCGTCCTGGTGCTGGAGGAACTGGAGCACGCCCGCCGCCGCGGCGCCCGGATCTACGGCGAGCTCGGCGGCTTCGCCACCTTCGGCAACGCCTACCACATGACCGGCCTCACCCAGGAGGGGCTGGAGATGTCCCGGGCGATCGACGACGCGCTCGCCCACGCCCGGGTGGACCGCACCGACGTCGGCTACGTCAACGCGCACGGTTCGGGCACCAAGCAGAACGACCGGCACGAGACCGCCGCCGTCAAGCGCTCGCTCGGCGCCCACGCCTACCGGACGCCGATGAGCTCCATCAAGTCGATGGTCGGGCACTCGCTCGGCGCGATCGGCGCCATCGAGGTGGTCGCCTGCACCCTGGCGCTGGCCCACGGCGTGGTGCCGCCGACCGCCAACTACGAGACTCCCGACCCGGAGTGCGACCTCGACTACGTGCCGCGCACCGCGCGCGAGCTGCCGCTGAGCCACATCCTCTCGGTCGGCAGCGGATTCGGCGGATTCCAGTCCGCCGTCGTGCTCAACAGAACGGGGTGAGTGTCATGACGTCACGTCAGCAGGGCCGCCGGGCGGTGGTCACGGGCCTCGGCGTGGTGGCGCCGAACGGCGTTGGGGCCGACGCCTTCTGGAAGGCCACCAGGCAGGGCGTGAGCGTCCTCGACCGGATCACCCGCGAGGGCTGCGACGGGCTGCCGCTGCGCGTCGCCGGCCAGGTGCGGGACTTCGACCCGCGGGCCGCGATCGACAGCCGGTACCTGGTGCAGACCGACCGGTTCACGCACTACGCGATGGCCGCCGCCGACCTGGCGGTGGCGGACGCCGGGTTCCACCCCGACCCCGAACATCCCTTCGCGGTCGGGGTGGTGACCGCGGCCGGCTCCGGCGGCGGCGAGTTCGGCCAGCGCGAGCTCCAGCAGCTCTGGGGCCAGGGGCCGCAGTTCGTCGGCCCGTACCAGTCCATCGCCTGGTTCTACGCGGCCAGCACCGGCCAGATCTCGATCCGCGGCGGCTACAAGGGCCCGTGCGGGGTGGTCGCCAGCGACGAGGCCGGCGGCCTGGACGCGCTCGCGCACGCGGCCCGCACGATCGAGCGCGGCACCGACGCGGTGGTGGCCGGCGCCGCCGAGGCACCGCTGGCGCCGTACTCGATGGTCTGCCAGCTCGGCTACCCGGAGGTCAGCCTCGCCGGGCAGCCCGACCGGGCCTATCTGCCGTTCACCGCGCAGGCCTGCGGCTTCGCCCCCGCCGAGGGCGGCGCGATGCTGCTGCTGGAGGACGAGCAGGCGGCCCGGCGGCGCGGTGCCGCCGTCCGGGCCCACCTGGCCGGACACGGCTCCACCTTCACCGGGGCCTCCCGCTGGGAGGAGTCCCGCGAGGGGCTGGCCGCCGCGATCCGCATCGCCCTGGACGAGGCCAGGATCGCGCCCGAGGAGATCGACGTGGTCTTCGCGGACGCGCTCGGCGTCCCGGCCGCCGACCGGGCCGAGGCGCTCGCACTGGCCGACGCGCTCGGCCCGGCGGCCGAACGCGTCCCGGTCACCGCCCCCAAGTCCGGTACCGGACGGGCCTACTGCGGCGCGCCGCTGCTGGACGTGGCGGCCGCCGTCCTGGCCATGGAGGACGGCGTGCTGCCGCCCACCCCGAACGTCACCGAGGTCAGCCACGACCTCGCCCTGGTGACCGGCCGCGCCCGTCCGGCCGAACTGCGCACCGCACTGGTGCTCAGCCGCGGGCTGATGGGTTCCAACTCCGCGCTGGTGCTCCGGTGCGGAGACCGGCCCTGAGACCGCACCCGCAATTCCACCGAAGGGACACCCCGTGAGCAACACCCTCAGCTATCCCGAGCTGGCCGCCCTGATCCAGGCCCGGGCCGGCGTCACCGTCGACCCGCTCCACCTGGAGCGCCCGGGCGCGCAGTTCGACGAGTTCGGCGTCGACTCGCTCGGCCTGCTCGGCGTCGTCGGCGAACTGGAGAACCGGCACGGCCTCAAGGTCACCTCGGGCGCCGAGTCCGCCAAGACCCCGGCCGAGTTCCTGGAGCTCGTCAACACCTCCCTCCTCTCCCCGAAAGCTGGTGCCTGAGATGCCCGGACACACCGACAACGAGATCGTCATCGCCGCCCCCCTCGACCTGGTCTGGGAGATCACCAACGACCTGGAGAACTGGCCGGACCTCTTCAGCGAGTACGCCTCGGTGGAGGTGCTGGAGCGCGACGGCGACAGCGTCCGCTTCCGGCTCACCATGCACCCGGACGAGAACGGCCAGGTGTGGAGCTGGGTCTCCGAGCGCACCACCGACAAGTCCTCGCTCGCGGTGCGCGCCCGCCGGGTCGAGCCCGGCCCGTTCGAGTTCATGGACATCCGCTGGGAGTACGCGGAGGTCCCGGCCGGGACGAGGATGCGCTGGATCCAGGACTTCGCGATGAAGCCCACCGCCCCGGTCGACGACCACGGCATGGTCAACCACATCAACCGCAACTCCCGGATCCAGCTGGAGCTGATCCGCGAGAAGGTCGAGAAGCGGGCGGCGGAGCGGTGACCGGGATGCACCGCGCCCTGATCGTCGCCCGGATGAAGCCCGAGGCCGCACCGGACATCGCCGAGGTGTTCGCCACGTCCGACCAGGGCGAACTGCCGCACCTGATCGGCGTCACCGGCCGCAGCCTGTTCCAGTTCGGCGACGTCTACCTGCACCTCATCGAGGCCGACCGCCCGCCGGGCCCGGCCGTCGCCAAGGTCATCGGCCACCCGGAGTTCCGGTCCGTCAGTGACCAGCTGACCGCCTTCGTCCAGGCCTACGACCCGGCCACCTGGCGCGAGCCGAAGGACGCCATGGCGCACGAGTTCTACCGCTGGGATCGCTGACCCCGTCCCACCCGTCCCGCTCGTCCTGGGCCCGCCCCCGGCCATCCGCCGGGGG
>NZ_JBHWIJ010000374.1:0-3493 GCF_042732255.1 Kitasatospora sp. NPDC059803
GCCGGGAGGGGAGCCGGGCGGATAGCCCTGCTGCTGCCGGAGGCCAGGACGACTCGCTACGAGCAGTTCGACCGGCCGCTGATCGAGAAGAAGATCAAGGAGCTGGCGCCGGACGCGCAGATCGACTACTACAACGCCGGCCAGGACGCCGCCGTCCAGCAGACCCAGATCGACGCCGCCGTGAAGAAGGGCGCCAAGGTACTGATCCTGGACGCGGTGGACGCCAAGTCGATCCAGGCGTCGATCCAGAAGGCGCACGACGCGGGCGTCAGGGTGGTCGCCTACGACCGCCTCGCCCAGGGCCCGGTCGACGCCTACGTGTCCTTCGACAACCGCAAGGTCGGCGAACTGCGGGGCCAGGCCGCGGCGGCGGTGGTAGGCGGCACGGCGGACGTCGGCGAGGCGATCACGACCAACGGCTCGCCCGCCGATCCCGGCGCGGCCGACCCCAACGCTGCCGACCCCAGCGCTACCGCCTCCAGCGCGGTCGGCTCCAACGCGTCCGATCCCGAGGCGTCCGGCCTGAGTGTCCCGCTGACCGGCCAGGACTTCCAACTCGACGGCGTGCAGAGGATCCTGGCGGGCGCCCAGGCCATGTCGGTCTACAAGCCCCTCAAGTCGGAGGCCGACGTGGCCGCGCAGCTGGCCGTCGACCTGGCCTACGGCCAGGAAATCGGCGGCGCCCTCGTGCCGACCACGGTGACCAGCGGCAGCAGCGACAAGGTGCCGACCGGCCTGATCGCCCCGGTCGCGCTCACCAAGGACAACGTCAAGGCCACCGTGGTCGCCGACGGCCTCTACACCGTCGCCCAGATCTGCACGCCGGACTACGTCGCCGCCTGCTCCGCGGCCGGCCTCCAGTAGCGGCGGCGGGTGCCGGCTCGCTCGCCCGGCGCGGCCAGGCGGGGGCCGGGCGGCGGCCGGGCGGGCGTGAGCACCCCCGCGCGGGCCCTATGCTGCGGAGATGCCGAGTGAGCTGCGCACTCTCAAGCCGGAGACCGACCAGCCGGAGACCGACCAGCCGGAGACCGACCAGCCGGAGACCCACCTGTCGGAGGCCGATCAACCGGAGAGCCGCCCGTCGGAGGCCGATCAACCGGAGACCCATCAGTCGGAGGCCGACCTCGCCTTCATCCGGCGCGAGACCGAGCTGAAGCCCGTCCCGTTCGTCCCCGAGGTCGGCCTGCACATGGCCGAGGACGCGATCACCCTGTGGGAGACCACCGAGCGGGCGCGAGGGGAGGTCGGACTGCCGCCGCCGTTCTGGGCGTTCGCCTGGGCGGGCGGGGTGGCCGTCGCCCGCCACGTGCTGGACCACCCCGAGCTGGTGGCCGGGCGGGCGGTGCTCGACGTGGCCGCCGGGGGCGGGGTGGTCGCCGTCGCGGCCGCGCTGAGCGGCGCCGCGTCCGTGCGCGCCGCCGAGATCGACGCCTACGCGGTGGCTGCCATCGGCCTCAACGCCGAGGCCAACGGCGTGCGCGTGGAGGCCGCCCTGGTGGACCTGGTGGACGGCGACGGCGCCCCGGCCGACGTGGTGCTCGCCGGTGACGTCTTCTACGAACGGGCCATGGCTGCCCGTTTCCTGCCCTTCCTGGAACGGGCCGCCGCGCGCGGCGCCACCGTCATCGTCGGCGACCCCGGCCGGGCCTACCTGCCCCGGGAGCGGTTCACCGCGCTCGCCGCCTACCAGGTGCCGGTCGTCGCCGACCTGGAGGACACCGCCGTCAAGACCACCACGGTGTGGCGGCTGGGCTGACGGCCCGTCCGTCCAGGCTGCGGACGCCCTCGGCCACCGCACCTGGGAGGCCGCCGGCTACCGCCCCGAACCGCAGTGGAGCCGCTGGGTCAAGCCGCTGACCGCCTGACCCCGCCCCCGTCCGGACGGGCGCCGAGCGCTGGCGGCCGTGCCCGGGACGTGGTCCGCTGGGGCCGATGCGTGTGCGAACGACCATGTTCCGGCACGCCGCCCAGCCCACCCCGCGAAGCCCGGACAAGGACTGCCATGACCGACGACACCCGCACCCTCGCCTCTCCCGAGGCGGCCGCCGAACAGCTCACCCGGATGACCGACCTGGAGCAGGCCCTCGCCTACTTCCACCAGCACGTGGCGTCCCCCAAGGCGGTCAACCTGTCCGTCGCCGAGAACGTCCTGCTCTACCACCACTCGATGAAGAAGAAGGTCTTCGACAACATCCAGCTGATCCCCGAGCGGTACATCCAGTACATCGACTCGGCCGGGACCTTGGCGGTGCGCCGGCCGGTCGCCAAGCTGCTCACCCTGGCACTCGGCGCCGAGGTCGACGAGGGCGACGTGTTCGGCGTGGCCGGGGTCTCCTCCGCGCTGGAGTGCATCGCCTTCGCGCTCAAGGGCCGCGACCCGGTCGGCCCGCCGCTCAAGGACGGCGACGAGGTGCTGATCCCCGCGCCGTACTGGCAGGGCTTCAACTGGTCCTTCCAGGAACGGCCCAGGCTCAAGTGCGTCCCGGTGAACCTGCCGACCACGGGGGAGGAGCGGTACCGGCTCACCCTGCCCCTGCTCAAGAAGGCCTACGAGGACCGGAAGGCGGCCGGCCACACGCCGCGCCTGCTCGTCCTCACCAACCCGCACAACCCGCTGGGCGTGAACTACTCGCGGGCCCTGCTGGACGAGATCTACGGGTGGGCGCTCACGGACACCGACCTGCACATCATCTCGGACGAGATCTACTGTCACTCCCAACTCGACAGCAGCACAACGAAGTTCACCAGCGCGCTGGCCCTGAAGGCGTACCGGGAGCAGCCCGACCGGATCCACGTGGTCTGGGGCTTCGCCAAGGACTTCGGCCTGTCCGGCTTCCGCACCGGCTTCGTGATCTCCCGGAACCCCGCCGTGCGCAACACCATGCTCGGCAACAACGACCCGGCCGAGCCCACCCACCCGCTGCCCTGGTTCAGCCCCTTCGACTCGCTGAAGACCTACGTCATCCAGGACCTGCTGAGCGCCCCCGCCAACGGCTCCGGCGGCGAGCTCTACACCACCTATGCGATGCGGGAGTACCGCACGCTGCTCAAGACCAGCTTCGACAGGGTCAAGGGCGCCCTGGACGCCGCCAAGATCGACTACGTGCACCGGCCCGGCGACAACGCCGCCCAGTTCTTCTGGCTCGACCTCTCCAAGTACCTGGGCAAGCACCCCGGTACCGGCCGCGAGGAGGTGGCCGGGCTGCCGCTCGCCCGGCCGAGCGGACTCGACCCGAAGGAGGAGTGGCTGTTCAAGTACCTCATGGCCGAGCCCACCGAGGTCACGCTGCTGCCCGGCGGCACCATGCACAACCCGGCACCCGGCTTCTTCCGCCTCTGCTTCACCGCCCGCCAGCCCGAGGACGTCGTCGCCGCCGTCCAGCGGGTGGGGACGGCGCTGGGGAAGCTGAAGTAGCAGGCCCCGTGCGGCACCCGGGTTGTCCCGGGTTCGGCCTTGGCCCTTACCCGACACAGCCCCCCCGCACAACCGCGC
>NZ_JBHWIJ010000374.1:3503-6740 GCF_042732255.1 Kitasatospora sp. NPDC059803
GGCCCCCGCGGCCCCGGGGGGGGGGAGGGGGTGGGGTACGGTTATGTCGGTGCCCCGTGCGGGCACGGGGTAGCCCCGGGGTGCCGCATGCGCCGTTCCCGGACTCAGCCGCCCAGCTCAGCCGCGCAGTTCGGCGAGCCAGGCCTCGACCTCGGCGGAGGTGCGGGGGAGGCCGGCCGAGAGGTTCTCGTTGCCGTCCTCGGTGACCAGGATGTCGTCCTCGATCCGGACGCCGATGCCGTGGTACTCCTCGGGCACCGTCAGGTCGTTCTCCTGGAAGTAGATGCCCGGCTCGACGGTGAGCACCATGCCCGGCTTCAGCGGGCCGTCGACGTGCTCCTCGGTGCGCGAGTGGGCGCAGTCGTGGACGTCGAGGCCGAGCATGTGGCCGGTGCCGGCCAGGGTGAAGCGGCGGTGCAGGCCCAGCTCGTACACCTTGTCGGCGGTGAGGTCGCCGAACAGGCCCCAGGAGGTGAGGTGTTCGGCGAGCTCGCGCTGGGCGGCGTGGTGGAAGTCGCGGAAGTCGGCGCCGGGCTTCACCGCGGCGATGCCGGCCTCCTGCGCCGCGTACACGGCGTCGTAGACCTTGCGTTGCAGGTCGGTGAAGCGGCCGCTGACCGGGAGGGTGCGGGTGACGTCGGCGGTGTACAGGCGGTTGGTCTCCACGCCGGCGTCGAGCAGCAGGAGGTCGCCGGGCTTGGCGTGGCCGTTGTTGCGCACCCAGTGCAGGGTGGTGGCGTGCGGGCCGGCCGCGGCGATGCTGCCGTAGCCGATGTCGTTGCCCTCGATCCGGGCGCGGACGAAGAAGGTGCCCTCGATCAGCCGCTCGGGGGTCTCGGTGTCGGTGCCGAGGATGCGCACCACGTCCTCGAAGCCGCGGGCGGTGGCCTCGCAGGCGAAGCGCAGCTCGGCGATCTCGAACTCGTCCTTGACCAGGCGCTGGCCGGACAGGAAGACCTCGAACTCCGCGTCCCGCTCGGCGACGGCCCGGCCCTGGAGGGACTGCTCCACGCCCGCGTCGTGGCGGCGCAGCACGCGCACCGGGCCGGTGGCGGTGCCCAGGTCCGCGCGGACGGTGCGGACGTCCCGGCAGGGCAGGCCGAGCAGCTGCTCGCTCTCGGTCAGGCTGTTGCGGCGGCCGTCCCACAGCTCGCCGTGGTTGTCCAGCCAGAACTCGCCGTTGTCGGTCCGGGAACGGTCGCGCAGGTAGAGCACGGCCCGGTGGCCGGTGTCGCCGGTCGGCTCCAGGACCAGTACGGCGTCCTGGGACTGGTCGCCGGTCAGGTAGACGTAGTCGGAGGACGGGCGGAACGGGTAGTCGGTGTCGTTGGCCCGCACCTTCGGGTTGCCGGACGGGACCACCAGGCGCTCGCCGGGGAAGGCCGCGGACAGCTCGGCGCGGCGGCGGGCGGTGTGCGCGGCCTGCGGGATCGGCTCCAGGGCGAGGCGCTCGGTGTCGGCCCAGCCCTGCTTCATGTTCTCGGCGAGCTCGTCCGTGACGCCGCGGGTGAGGCCGTTCTTGCGGTACTTGATGGTCTCGGCGGGTTCGGTCACAGCAGACTCTCCAGGTGAGGGTGGTGGATGCGAGGCGCTTCGCTACGCTGACCTGCCCGGTACGTAACAAGCGTTATGTACGGTATATCGAGCAGGGTTCGAAGAGAAGGGGCCAAGACCTCGCGGAACCGGCCGACTGTCCTGGCGGCCGGCTTTCCACCTGCGCAACGACGACGCCACCCCGGCGGCCTGGATCTCAGACGGTGCCGAAGTCACCGGACTTGACGCCGGCGACGAAGGAGCGCCAGGCGTCGGCGCCGAAGGCGAGTCGAGGGCCCTCGGGGTCCTTGCTGTCGCGGACGGGGAGGATGCCGGGGAGCCCGGGTGCGACCTCGATGCACTCGCCGCCACCGTTGCTGTACGAGGACTTCAGCCAGGACGTGGGCTTGACCGTCGGGATGGGGAACATGGCGTGGAACTCCTTGAGACGGGCGCGGATGAGGGCCAACGAGTCCTCGCACGAGAGGGCTTGGGCCTGGAGCCAATGGTAAGTCCTTGTGAGGGAGCGGATCTTGTTCTCGTCCTCGCGTTCGACGTAGCCCCGCTGGATGGTTTCGAGGTAGGCCATCCACTTCTCGTCCGGGCGGGTCAGCAGCGTGAACGGCGTGGTCGCCGGGAGGCCTTCACCGAGACTGGACGGCGCGATCTGCAGCATGACGTGCGGAAGGCCGGCCACGCGCTCGAGCCGGCGAAGCTGCTCGGCCATGACGAAGGGGCCGCCAACGGTTCGCAGGCAGCTCTCCTCCATGACGATGTGGATGGAGGGAGGCGGTTCGCGGTACAGCAAGGCCTGCCGCGCCATGCGGACATTCAGGCGTTCGATGACTTTGTCCTCGGGGATCTCACCTCGTTGGGCTGCGGCGCTGATGAGCGCCGATGCGTAGCCCCGCGTCTGGAGCAGTCCCGGGATGACGTTCAGCTGGAAGATCTTGAAGGCGGTGGCCTTGGCCTCGTGCTCGATGTACGCGAGGTACCCGCCGATCAAGGTGGTGCTCTTGGCGGTCCAGTACAGGAGCTCAAGCGCCTCGCAGGTGTCGAGTTCCTTGTCGCATCGCCGGACGAGGTTCAGCGGCGCGGGACGGTCTCCGTTCTCGATCATGGAGATGAGCGAATCGCTGTAGTTGGTCCGCCGCCCGAGCTCGATCTGAGTGAGCCCTCTCGCCTTGCGGAAGCGCCGGAGCTGAACGCCGATGGCTGCGTTCGGAGATGCGGTCGGGTCTACTTCCCGCTGAGGCATGGCAACCACCCATTTCCACAGTGCTCGCTGTCAAAGTGAAGCTCTTCCGATGCTAGCCGCGATTGGCCACTCTTGGTGAGGAGTTAGCAACAGAGAGGAGTTATTCGGTGGATATGACGAACGTTCAATCTGGCGAAAGCATCGTCCTGCGGCGGAACTTTCCGCCCTGCCGGTGTCCGCAGTGCGGCGATTCCGTTCCCGAGGCGCGGATGGGCAGTGGCGCCATCGCCCCGGGGGGGCCCCCCCGGGGGCCTCGGTCGCGGGGCCGCGCCGCCCCGCGTGCGATATCACGCGCCGCGCGGGGGCGGGGGGGGGGGCTCCCCGCTGGCGCCTCGGGGGGGGGGGGCCGGGGCCGCGGGGGGGGGGGGGGGGGCCGGCCCCCGCCGCCGGGGCGCCCCCCCCGGGGGGGGGGCGGGCCCGCCCCCCCCCCCCGGCCCGAGCGGGTG
>NZ_JBHWIJ010000374.1:6750-7447 GCF_042732255.1 Kitasatospora sp. NPDC059803
GTGGAGTCCCTTGTGCTGCGATACCTCGCCCTCGGGTTGGTGGTGGTGGTGTGACTCGGCGCGGTGGCGGCCGCGGGGGCGGGGGGGGGCGCCCCCGTCCGAGCCCTACCGGCCGACGGTTGTCGGCGAGCGGGTCTACGACGTCCGCTCCGGGCGCTGGGCCGTCTTCATGGGGTGGCAGCACGGGCTGGCCTTCCTCCGGCCCCTCGGCGGCGGCGTGGAGTGGGACACCGAAGCGCGTTGGATCACGAACAGCGAAGAGTGCGATGCCCCATGAGCAGCATGATCGACAAGGTCACGGTCGAGGACCGTCGCGTCGCGGCCGACATCCTCGACGACCTCCAGGCCGTCCTGCACGCCGCCGAGGTCAAACTGCCCTCCCTCGGCATCGACTGGCGCTCGGCCAAAGCCACCGGAGTCATCCTGATCGACCTCGGGGCCGCCCGGCCGGACGTCATCGAGCGGCTGGTCGCCGTCCTCCGCAGGGGAATGCGACCGTAATCGCCTCCGGTGCCATCACCATCGGGAGTTTCGCGCTCGCGGGTGTGGTTTTCCTCGCGATACCTGAGCGTGTTCCCACCGCGGCGAGTGCATTGGTGTTCGTCCTTATCCTCTTCGCCTCCTCAACGGGTGGATTCGCGCTCGCCGCAGGGTGGATGAGGGTGCAGACATGACGGCGGCGGGGGGGGGGGGGGGG
>NZ_JBHWIJ010000375.1:0-7380 GCF_042732255.1 Kitasatospora sp. NPDC059803
CGTGGCGGCGGGCGCGCCCCCCCCCGCCCCCCCCCAAACCCCATCCACCCCCCCGGCGGCGGGGTGGGAGTTCGAAGGCGTATCCGGGGGTCCGACCGGGCGCGGGGTCAGGCCTGGCCGTGCAGGATCAGCGCCCAGGCGAGGCAGGCGACGGCGGCGGTGCAGAGCAGGGCGCGCAGCACGTTGAAGCGGACCCAGCGGGCTTCGAAGCGCCCCCGGACGGCGGCCGGGTCGGTGATGCGCCGGGGCTCGCCGCCGGCGGCGAGTTCGTCGTTGAGCGGGATGTTGACGGAGCGGGTGACGCCGATCGCGGCGATGTAGAGCACCAGGGCGGCCACGGTGGCGGGTAGCGCGTGGTGGCCGTCGGAGGGCAGGTGGAGGGCGACGGCGGCGCCGGTGGTGAGGAGCGCGCCGACGAAGCCGAGGACGAACCAGCCGTTCAGGATGGCCACGTTGATGCGCTGCATGACCTCGATGAAGGTGCGGTCCTCGACCCGCGCGAGCGCGGGCATGACCGAGCACGCGAAGGCGTAGAACAACCCGGCGGTCAGTCCACAGGTGACGGTGGCCGCCACCAGTGCGAGTGTGCGTGCCAGTTCCATCTTCGTAGCCCCTCACTGTCTCTGCGTATCTGCTATCTGCGTATCGGTTCGTGCCCCCGTGCGCCGATCATCCGGCATCCGGGCCGCTCGGGCCACCTCGATCACTCAAGACCCTCTCAAATGACGAACCGTCAAATAATGTCTTGCCGTCTACACTTGGGGCCATGGACACTCTGACGGGACTCCTCGACGGCCCCAAGGCCCGTGGTGCGTTCCTGCTGCGCTCGATCCTCACCCCGCCGTGGTCGCTGCGGATCGAGGACCGGGCCCCGCTGTCGGTGGTGACGATGGTCCGGGGCGAGGCCTGGATCCTGCCCGAGCGCGGTACGCCGCTGCTGCTGCACCCCGGCGACGTGGCGATCGTCCGCGGCCCGGAGCCGTACACGGTGGCGGACGACCCCGACACCCCCGTGGACGTGATCGTCGGCCCCGGGCAGGTCTGCACGCGCGGCGGGGTGGACGTCTCCGAGGTGATGTCGCTCGGCGTCCGGACCTGGGGGCAGGGCCGGGAGGGGGACCAGGCGTCCTCGGTGGCCCTGTCCGGCACCTACCAGGCCGAGCACGAGATCGGCCAGCGCCTGCTCGGCTGCCTGCCCGGCCTGCTGGTCCGCCCGGCCGGCACCGGCGCCGACGACACCCTGGTGCACCTGCTGGCCGCCGAGATAGGGCGCAACGAGCCCGGTCAGGAGCTGGTCCTGGACCGCATCCTGGACCTGCTGGTCGTCTCCGTGCTGCGCTCCTGGCTCGCCGCCCCCGACTCCGGCGCCCCGGCCTGGTACCGCGCCCAGCACGACGCCGTCGTCGGGCCGGTGCTGCGGCTGATGCACGACGACCCGGCCACCGCCTGGACGGTCGCCGACCTCGCCCAGCGGGTCGGGGTGTCGCGGGCGGGCCTGGCCCGCCGTTTCACCGGCCTGGTCGGCGAACCGCCGATGGCCTACCTGGCGGGCTGGCGACTGGCCGTGGCCGCCGACCTGCTGCGCGAACCCGAGTGCACCGTCGCCTTCGCGGCCCGCAAGGTCGGCTACAGCAACGCCTTCGCCCTCTCTGCGGCCTTCAAGCGCGTCCGCGGTGTCAGTCCGCAGGAGCACCGCCGCCTCGCCGCGACCGGCACCCCGGCCCAGCAGGCCGGCTTCTCCGGCCCGGCGGAGACGGTCATCCTGGCGGGCTGACGCCGCGGCCGCCGCCGACGGCCAAGGCCTGGGAATCCAAGACCGGGAATCCAAGGCTGCAATCCCATTTGCCTAAACTCATTAGGCAATACCATACTGGCTATAGCCGGATGGCAGAAGGTGCACGGCACGGGCAGGACCCGCACAGAACGCGATGGAACAGCGATGAACACCTCTTTCACCACCCCCGTCACCGAGGCCCTGCTGCACGGCCACCTCGACGTCGAGCACACCGGGCGCGGCCTGCTGCCGCACCGCCTGCCCGCCCGGGCACGCCGGCAGATCCCCGACGAACAGCTCGCGATCGCCGAGTCCCAGCCCACCGGCGTCCGGCTGGCCTTCCGCACCCGCGCCACCGCGATCGACCTGCACACCGTCCCGACCAAGCGGGCCTACGTGGGCGTGCCCACCCCGCCCGACGGGATGTACGACCTCCTCGTCGACGGGCGGCTGACGGCGCAGACCACGGTGTCCGGCGGCAACCTGCGCACCATCGACCTGGCCACCGGCCGCGTCGAGCTGACCCAGGGCCCGCCCGGCACCGCCCGGTTCACCGGTCTGCCCGCACGGGACAAGACCGTCGAGATCTGGCTCCCGCACACCGAGACCACCGAACTCCTCGCCCTCGACACCGACGCCCCCGTCACCCCGGCCCCGGACGGCACCCGCCGGCGCTGGCTGCACCACGGCAGCTCGATCAGCCACGGCTCCAACGCCACCCACCCGACCGGCACCTGGCCCGCCCTGACGGCGGCCGCGGCCGGCGTCGACCTGGTCAACCTGGGCTTCGGCGGCAGCGCCCTGCTCGACCCGTTCACCGCCCGCGCCATCCGCGACACCCCCGCCGACCTGATCAGCCTGAAGATCGGCATCAACCTCGTCAACGCCGACGCGATGCGCTTGCGCGCCTTCGTCCCGGCGGTGCACGGCTTCCTCGACACCGTCCGCGAAGGACACCCGGCCACGCCGCTGCTCGTCGTCTCCTCGATCCTCTGCCCGATCCAGGAGGACACCCCGGGGCCCCTCGCCGCCGACTTCAGCACCGGGGCGCTGCGTTTCCGGGCCACCGGCGACCCGGCCGAGACCGCGGCGGGCCGCCTCACCCTCACCGTCATCCGGACCGAACTCGCCCGCATCGTCGCCGCCCGCGTCGCCGACGGCGACCTCAACCTGCACTACCTGGACGGCCGTTCGCTCTACGGCCAGACCGACCACGACGACCACCCGCTCCCCGACGACCTGCACCCGGACCAGGCCGGCCACCACCGCATCGCCGAGCACTTCACCCGCCTCGCCTTCGGAGACACCGGCCCGTTCGCGGACTGACCCGCCCGCCGCCGCCCTCGTGCGCGACAATGATGCGATCAAGGGTCAATAGCCAAGGGGGAGAAGGTCGATGAAGCGCGCGAGGACCGTGATGGCCGCAGGCCTGGCCGCGGCCGTGGCAGCCGTGGCGCTGGCCGGTTGCGGATCGGTGAGCGCACCGGGCAGTGCGACCGGCGGTACGCCGGTCGGCAGCGCCCCCGCCACCGCGACCACCCCGGCCCGAGAACCCGGTCAGGCCGGGGCCGAGGCCCTGGCCCGCCACGACCGGCTCTTCCCCCAGGTCGCGGCGAAATGCGCGGGCGTCGCCGCCACACCGCCGTCCGCCCCGGCCGCCGCCCCCACGGGCGACGGCGGTACCTGGGCCGACAAGTACGCGGAGAACCACGCCTACAAACAGACCGTCAGGCTCCTCGCCGACGCCCAATGCCGCGGCGCGGCCCACGCGGCACGGATCGCGGACGCCCTGCGGCCCGCCGGGGGGGGGGGGGGGGGCGCGAGCGCAGAGCGCCGCGCCCCGCCGCCCCGCCCCCCACCAGCCCCGCCCTCCAACGCCTCGGCTACCCGGCCGAGCTGGTCAACGTCCGCACCTCCGCCGGCGCCCCCGGCTTCGACCTCGAAATCCCCGAAGCCGTTCTCTGCGTCAGCGGCCTGCTGACCGCCCGGCCCGACATCCGCCCGCACGGCATGTACCTGGACGGCGGCTGCACCGAGCCCAAGGGCGGCCACTGACCAGGCCCACTGACCAGGCCCGCTGACCCGGCCGCGGAGGCCGGGCAGGGAGCAGCAGCCTGCGGGGGACGTTCCCCGGGCGTTCACCGTGCGGAGGCCGGCCGTCCGGTCAGTGGTCCGCGTCGTGCCCCTAGCGTCGCGATCACCGTGTACGGCCCGAGGAGCTGCCCCGATGAACCACCATCAGAACAACCTTCCCCACGATGACCACGGGTCGAGCTGCCCGCGGACCGTCGGGTTCGACTCCGACGCGCCGGCGGCGGCCGGACGCCGCGCCTTCCTGCGCGCGACGGGGCTGGTCGGCGCCGGGCTGGCGGTCCTCGGGGCGGGCTCCACAACGACGGCGGCGGCGGCAGCGGCGGACGGGCCCGCCGACGCGACGGCCGACGCCTTCGGCGCGCCCGCCGCCGCGGACGACGGCCGGGGCGCCTGGGATCCGGACCCGGACGGCCCCCGCTTCTCCCTGGCGGTGATGCCCGACACCCAGTACCTCTTCGACGACGACCGGATCCACCCCGCCCCGCTGGAGGCCTCGCTGCGCCACGTGCTGGACGGCAGCGACGAGAACTTCGTCTTCCTCGCGCACCTGGGCGACGTCACCCAGAACGGCAAGGCCGAGGAGTTCGCCGCCGCGGGCAAGGCCTTCACCCTCCTCGACCGCCACGGCGCGGCCTACAGCGTCCTGGCCGGCAACCACGACGTCGGATCGGGCGGCGACGACCAGCGGGGCCGGACGGCGTACCTGGACACCTTCAACCCGGCCCGGTTCGCCCGCTCGGCGACGTTCAAGGGCGCGAGCCCGGACGGCTACAACACCTACCACCTGTTCCGGGGAGCCGGCCGGGACTGGATGGTGCTCTCACTGGACTGGCGGCTGTCCGACCGCGGCTTCGCCTGGGCGAACTCGGTGATCGCCCAGCACCCGACCGTGCCGGTCATCCTCACCACCCACGACCTCGCCTACGCCGACGACGGCGGCGCCGCCCAGCTGTCCGACCACGGGCACGCCCTCTGGGACAGGCTGATCAGCGGCAACGACCAGATCTTCCTCACCCTGAACGGCCACTACTGGCCGCCCGGCAGCACCACGCTGACCAACAAGGCTGGCCACGACGTCCACGTCCACATCACCAACTACCAGAACCGGTACTACGGCGGCGCGGCGATGATCCGCGCCTACCGCTTCGACCTGGACCGCAACACCATCGACGTGCGGACGTACTCGCCCTGGATCCAGCAGTTGGCGGCCGAGAAGGTCAACCGCCTCGCCAGCGAGGAGATCGAGCTGACCGGCCCGGTGGACAGCTTCTCGGTGCAGGTGGACTTCGCGCGGCGGTTCGCCGGTTTCGCCCCGGTCCCGGCCCGCCCGGCCCGCCCCGCACGTCAGCTGACGATCCCGGGCACGGTCGCCTACTGGCGCTTCGACGGCGGACGGCCGGACGGCAGCGCCGTCGCCGACTCCCAGGTCGTCAAGGACCTGAGCGGCCACGGCAACGACCTCGTGAAGCAGACCGCCCCGGGCAGCCCGGCCGGGACGCTCACCTGGTCCGCCGAGTCCCACCCCGACCAGCCCGGCCGCGGCAGCCTCTACTTCGCGGGCCGGGGCAAGCCGGTCCAGGGCGCGTACCTGCAGACCGTCGCCAAGGCCCCGATGAACGCCGACACCTTCCAGCAGGGCTACACCTTCGAGGCGTTCTTCAAGCTGCCGGCCGACTGGGACGCCGGCCGCAACGCCTGGACGGCGCTGCTCAGCCGCTGGGGCACGAGCGGGGAGGCGGGGAAGAGCGGCCCCGACACCGACCCGCAGGAGCCGGTCGCCACGCTCAGCCTGTCCGGCGGGCGGGAACTGCAGTGGTGCGTCTACCCGACCAACCTGAGCGGCCCCGTCACCAACTGGGGCCACGAACTCCCGCTCGGCGCCTGGTGGCACGTCGCGGTCGTCAACAACAAGCGGCTCACCCGGATGTACGTGAACGGCTGCGAGGTCGTCCGCAACCCCTCGACACCGTCCGAGGGCCTCAGCACCCTCGGCCACCCCTGGCTGCTCGGCGGCTACGAGTACGGCGGCGCGCTCAACCAGGTGTTCCACGGCTGGATCGGCGACGTCCGGGTGGTCAACCGCCCCCTGCCGGTCCGGGACTTCATGATTTCCTGACACCCCCGCGCCTCCGAGGTCCCCGGGGTACTATTTTTGTACCACACCCCCCCGCCCCCCCGACTCCCCCCCCCCCCCGCGCCCCCCCGGGCACGGTGGCGCGGCGTTTTCGGTGGCTCGCCGAGCCCGTCCGACGGCCACCCGGACGGGTGCGCCGACTTGCGTCCCTTCGAGCGACCTGCCCGGCTCTCTGGACCGGCGGCCGGACTGAACTGCTGCTATGAATTTTTTGAGCCTATCTGTCCGGCTCCCGTTTTTTTGAGGAGGCATCCTCATGGGTGCGGTTGCAACAACTTCAGCCGACGCCGCCGTGGTGCACATTCTCTGGATCAATGCAGGTCTGAGCTGCGACGGGGACTCGGTCTCCCTGACTGCGGCGATGCAGCCCAGCATCGAGGAGATCGTCACCGGCGCACTCCCCGGCCTGCCGAAGGTCGCCGTCCACTGGCCGCTGATCGACTTCGAGTGCGGTCCGGTCCAGGGCGCGGACAACTTCGTGGAGTGGTTCTTCAAGGCGGACCGCGGCGAGCTCGACCCCTTCGTCCTGGTCGTCGAGGGTTCCATCCCGAACGAGACGATCAAGGAGGAGGGCTACTGGTGCGGCTTCGGCGACGACCCGGACACCGGCCAGCCGATCACCACCAGTGAGTGGCTGGACCGCCTCACCCCCAAGGCCACCGCGGTGGTCGCCATCGGCACCTGTGCCACCTACGGCGGCATCCACGCGATGGCCGGCAACCCGACCGGTGCCATGGGCGTGCCCGACTACCTGGGCTGGGACTGGAAGTCCAAGGCGGGCCTGCCGATCGTCTGCGTGCCGGGCTGCCCGATCCAGCCCGACAACTTCGCCGAGACGCTGACCTACCTGCTGTACCAGCTGGCCGGTTCCGCGCCGATGATCCCGTTGGACGACAAGCTGCGTCCGGCCTGGCTGTTCGGCGCGACCGTGCACGAGGGCTGCGACCGCGGCGGGTACTACGAACAGGGCCAGTTCGCCACGGACTACGGCACGCCCGAGTGCCTGGTGCGCCTCGGCTGCTGGGGCCCGGTCGTCAAGTGCAACGTCGCCAAACGCGGCTGGATCAACGGCATCGGCGGCTGCCCCAACGTCGGCGGCATCTGCATCGCCTGCACCATGCCGGGCTTCCCCGACAAGTTCATGCCGTTCATGGACCCGCCGCCCGGCTCCCGGGTCTCCACGGGCGCCAGCTCGGCGTACGGGGCGGTGATCCGCCGCCTGCGCACGATCACGGGCCGGACGGTCGACCAGGAGCCCAAGTGGCGGCACACCGGGCGCCGCCTGACCACCGGTTACCGCCCGCCGTGGTGACCCCTTTCCCCCTTCGGGCCCCCCCCCCCCCCCCGGGCGGGCGGGCCCGTGCAGTACCGACACACC
>NZ_JBHWIJ010000376.1:0-7350 GCF_042732255.1 Kitasatospora sp. NPDC059803
CAGCCGCCACCCCGTCGGCTTCTCGGCATTGAAGTTGGGGTTCATTGAGCCAAACCCCACCTTGGAGTGATGTTTTGAGATGGCGTCAGATCTCCGAAGGCGGCTGGAGGGCCAGGCCGATGGCGGACGCCCCGCGGAACGCGGGATTCCCCTAACTGGCCTGTCGATCAAGGGTGGTTCTGACCCCGAGAGCGTGTGCTTTTTGGACGTTCGCCGGACTCCGGGCATGCTCCGTGGCGGGTGTGGACAGACGTGTCGGGAGCGTTCTGGCGTCATCGGGGTAACAATCGAGTGAACCGGGGATTCGACACGTGGCAGAGGTCCGCACCGCTGAGGTTCAGACAGGGAGTTTCACGGAGGACGGTTTCCTGGTGCTGCCGGGCTTCCTCCCGGCCGGTCTCGTGGACCGCCTCGTTCCGGAGGTGGACAGATGGGTGGAGGAAGGGTGGCGTCAGCGGTCCATAGAGGCCAGTCTGCGTCCGGGGGCGCGAGCACTGGAGGTGATCGAACTGGACCTGCCGGCGCACGGTGAGCTCGCGGTGCTGCCGGCACTGCTGGACCTGCTCGGCCGCCCCGAGCTGCTCGGGCCGTCCTTCGTCTTCCACCACCTGCACAGCGACCGGCGGCCGGCCGGGGGAGCGGGCAAGAGCTGGCACCACGACTACGAGCAACGGCCCCAGCGCGACCGCCGCCTCCCCATGATCCACGCCCTGCACTACATCGGCGGGCTCCAGCCGGAGCTGGGTGGTCTGGCCGTCCTGCCCGGCTCGCACCGGGAGGTGGCCGAGAAGGACGCCCGGAGCCACCTGGGAACGGGTGTGCTGCCGGGGGAGACGGTCATCGACGAACTGCCGCCCGGGTCCACCGTCGTGCTCCATTCGGCGCTCTTCCACACGCGTAGGTCCGCCCCCGGGGCGGATCCGGGTACGGGGCCCCGCTACATGATCGACGGCTCGTACTGTCGTACCGGCACGCGGTGGTCCCCGGTCAAGCCGTACTGGCGGCAGGTGCTGGCGGTGGGGCGCGCCCGCGGCCTGGACGCGGGGTGGCCGGAGCTCTTCGCCGAGCGGCACTTCGGCGAGTACGAAGAAATGGAGAGGTCCGGCGGATGAGGATTCTGGGAGCGGTGCGATTCGACACGGTCATGCGCCGTTTCGCCCGTGAACACCCCTTCGACGGGGCTGACGAGGCCAACTCCAACGATGAGGCCGAGGGGCACATCCGCAATGCCCAGCTCGGGTCGGGCGGCCGTTGGCATCGCGTGCTGCTGGAGGGGCCCGAGGTACGCGGGGTGGTGCTCCCCTGGCACCTGGGCGAGGACGGTGCGGCCGAGCTCATCCCCAGGACCGGGCTGAGCGTGGCCGCGACGTCCGACCGGCTCGCCGCGCTGGGCGCCTCGTACGCCCGGTCCAACCCGCTGTGCGCGTACAAGCTCGCCCGGCAGAGCGCGGCCGACTGCCTTCCCCTCTACCTGAGCACCCGTCCGGCGCCCGGTCCCGACTACGAGTGCCTGACCGTCCGCGAAGGGCTGATCCATCTGGACGGGCTGCACCGGATGCTCGCCTGGGACCAGGCCGGGCGGCTGGCGCCCGGCAACTGGTTCGAGGCGTACGTGGCCGGACTACCCGCGCCCGACGTACGGCATGGCACTGGGCATGACCAGGACGGACTGGATGTTCACCCCGGGGGGCAGGTCGGCCATGGCCCGCACCGTGTCGACGACGTGCCGCACGTCCATGGTGGGTTCGACCCGCCGTGACCCGTCGGCCTGGAGGACCGCCGGCTGGGGGCCGTCCGGCGGGGTGACGTTTCCGATGTCGATCTGGCCGCAGGAGATGTCGTGGCGGCGGCCGTCCAGGGACAGCGAGCGCGTCATCCCGGCCACGGCGTGCTTGGCCGCGGTGAAGGCGATGGAGTCCGGCCGGGGCGCCTGTGCGGAAGGCGCCCCGTTGTTGATGATCCTTCCCCCGCGCGGATCCTGACGCTTCATCACTCGGAAGGCGGCGCGCGAGCAGAGGAAGGTCCCCGTGGCGATGGAGTCCATCACCCGGTGCCAGTCCTCGACGGCCACGTCCTCGGTCGGGGTGTACGGCATCACGTCGGCCGCGTTGTTGAACAGCAGGTCCAGCCGGCCGAACCGCTCCACGACGGAGTCGAACAGGCCGTCCACGGCCGCCGGATCGGTGATGTCGACGGAAAGCGGGACCGCGCGGTCACGACCGGCGGAGTCGGCGAGCGCCACCGTCCCGTCCAACGGGCCCTTGCGGCGACCCACCAGCACCACCGTCCAGCCGTCCGCCAGCAGGCCCAGGGCGCACGCCCGCCCGATCCCGCTGCCCGCTCCGGTGACGACAGCCGTCCTCACAGCCATGCCCACGTCCCATCTTCTCCACGAATCCCGTCAATTCCACGCCTACGAAGGGCAGTCCGAGCGTGCCCGACCAACCCTCGACCAAACAGGAGCCGTACATGAATGGCCGTATCCAGCCGCCGGGCGCAACCGACAGCAGCCGCCGGTGGTTCGAGCGGGCCCAGACGTCGCTGGCCGGCGGCATCAGCTCCTCCGCCCGGATGACCTCGACCGGTCCGAACCCCTACCCGCTCTACATGGCCGACGGCTCGGGTGCGCGCATCCGGGACGTCGACGGCAACGAGTACCTCGACTACCTGGTCTCCTACGGCAGCGCGGTCCTGGGCCATGCCAACCCGCAGCTCACCGACGCGCTCACCGCCGTCCTGCACACCGGCACGATGTTCGGCACCTGCAACACCGTCGAAGTCGAACTCGCCGAGCTGATCCAGGCGATGGTGCCCTGCGCGGAGCTCGTCCGCTTCGCCAACTCGGGCAGCGAGGCGGTGCAGGGCGCCGTGCGGGCCGCCCGCGGTTACACCGGGCGCTCGAAGGTCCTCAAGTTCGAGGGCCACTACCACGGCTGGTCGGACACCCTGGCCGTCTCCAACCGCCCCGACGCCGCCGAGGCCGGCCCCTACGCCGCGCCGCACGCGGTACCCCATTCCCCCGGCATCCCGGCCGGGGTCGTCGGCGACGTCGTCGTCTGCCCGTGGAACGATCCCGCGGCGCTCCGAGCCGTCCTGGACGCCCACCGCGGCGAGTTCGCGGCGGTGATCTGCGAGCCGATCGTGGCCAACAACGCCTGCACCATGCCCGCGCCGGGCTACTTGAGTCTGCTGCGGGAGGAGTGCACGGCCCGCGGGATCATCCTCGTCTTCGACGAGGTCTGCACCGGATTCCGCACCGGCCCCGGAGGCGCCCAGGCGCTGTTCGGGGTCGTGCCCGACCTCGCCGTCTTCGCCAAGGCACTGGGCGGAGGCCTGCCCATCGCGGCCTTCGCGGGACGGCGCGACGTGATGGAACCCCTGGCCGCGGGGCGGGTCAAGCACGGCGGAACCTACAACGCCTCGCCGCTGTGCGCGACCGCCGCACTGGTGACGCTGCGCCACCTGAACCAGCCGGCCGTCACGAAGCACATCGAGGAGAGCGGCCTGCGGATCATGGAGGCCGTCCAACGGGCCGCCCACGACCGGCGCATCCCCTGTGTGGTGCAGGGCGTCGGAGCCATGTTCCAGACGGTGTTCACCGCGGACGGGATGCCGAGCCGCCAGTACCGCGACCTGCTCCGCGCCGACCAGGCCCGCCACGGCGCGTTCCGCCACGCGCTGCTCGGGCGAGGGGTCCACGTCAACGCCTTCGGCATGGCCTGCTGGTTCGTCTCCGCCGCGGTGACGGAGGACGATCTGGACGCCACGTGCGAGGCCGTGGAGGGCGCCTTCAGCACGCTGTGAGCCGTCGGCAGGCGGTGATGCCTACGGGTCGGCGAAGACGGCGGTGGACGCGGCCAAGGCGACCGCCCAGGCCCAGACTCCTGCCGAGTACGCGCAGAAGGCCCGGGCCACCGCGCAGGCCGCCGCCGAACACGCCGCCCAGGCCCAGCAGGCCGCGCAGGCCGCTGCCGAGCACGCGGACAAGGCCGAGGCTGCCGCTCGCAACCTCCCGACCGCCTGATCCGGTCGCTCCATCTGCGCCCGTCCCACGTGCGGCCTCCGCCCGTGGGGCGGGCGCGGTCCGCGAGGAGCGCGTACGCCGCAGGCCCCGGTGCGCGCCGTCCTCGTGATGGGCCATGCCGGTGTCCACCGCGGGTGCCGGACCGGGCCGCTGGTAGTGGGGTGTCACGCAGGAGGCGACAGGACATCGAGCCCGATTGCCTCGGCGGCAATGGTCATGGCGGCGTCGAAGTACGCGGGGTAGTCCGTGATCACCTCGTTCAGGTGACCGAACAGCTCGAAGCTGATCGTGCCGATCAGGGAGATCCACAGGGTGAGCGACCGTTCCACCAGGTCCGCGTACGGTTCGGCCGGTGCCCCTCCCGCGCTGTCGAGCACCTGCTGGGCGACGAGCCTCGGCCCGGGGAGCGGCTGCGTGGGGGGTCGCAGGAGGCCCGAGGCGTGTGCCTCGACGACGAGACCGGCCATCAGGCGGGTGACCCGGGTGGCGGGGTCGACCGTGTCGGTGGGGGCCTGGTAGCCGGGGACGGGCGAGCCGTAGACCAGGGCGAACTCGTGCGGGTGGGCCAGGGCCCACTGGCGGACCGCCCGGCATGCGGCAAGCCACCGGGCGCCCGGATCGGCGGGAGCGGCGGACGCCGCCCCTGACTCCGCGGCCGCTCCGACCGCGTTGAACGCGTCGATGATCAGCGCGGTGAGCAGTGCGTCCCGGCTGGGGAAGTAGCGGTACAGCGCCGAGGAGGCCAGGCCCAGGTCACGCGCCACCGCGCGGAGCGACAGTGCGGCCGCCCCGGTCTCGGCGAGCTGGCGAGTGGCGGCTTCCTTGATCGCGCGAGTGAGCTCGGCGCGGGCCAGCTGCCGCGCGGTCTGCGATGCCGTCATGCCGTTCATCCTCTCATTCGAGAGCAGTGCACACAAGAGAGAGCACTGCTCTTGACTTCTCCCCGCCGCTGCGCGAACACTCCTCAATGAAGAGAGCACTGCTCTCTCAATTCCCCAGGAGGACCTGCATGGCACGGCACATCGTCATCGGCAAGGGCCCCGTCGGCGCCACCACGGCGCGACTGCTCGACGAACAGGGGCACGAGGTCGTCGTCCTGAGTCGCTCCGGCGGCGACGGGAGTACGGCGCTCGACGTCACTGACACGGCGTCACTCCGGCAAGCCACCAAGGGCGCCGAGGTGATCTACAACTGCGCGAGCCCGCTGTACCACCGGTGGCCCACCGACTGGCCGCCGATCTCGAACGCCCTCCTCGACGCGGCGGAGGCCGCCGGCTCGGTGCTGGTGACGATGGGCAACCTGTACGGCTACGGCCCCGTCGACGCCCCCATCACGGAGGACCTGCCGCTCGCAGGCACCGGCACCAAGGCCCGGGTCCGCATCGGCATGTGGCGCGACGCGTTGGCCCGGCACCAGGCCGGCCGGATCCGCGTCGCGGAGGCGCGCGCCTCGGACTTCTTCGGGCCCGGCGTCACCGAGGCCGGCCACCTCGCCCAGCGGATGATGCCCGCGCTCCTGGCCGGCCGTGCAGTCAGGCTGATCGGCAACCCGGACGCACCGCACAGCTTCACCTATATCCCCGACATCGCCCGTGCGCTCGTACGGCTTGGTACCGACGAGCGGGCGTGGGGACGCGCCTGGCACGTTCCCACCGCCCCGCCGCTGTCGACCCGGGAGGCGGTCCGGCACCTGTGCCGGCTGGCGGGTCTGCCGCCGGCCAGGGTCGGCCGGATTCCTTGGTGGCCACTCCACCTGGTCGGCCTGGTCAACCCCATGCTCGGGGAACTGCGGGAGGTGCAGTACCAGTTCGACCGGCCGTTCGTGCTCGACTCCCAGGCGTACACCGCGACCTTCGGCGAGGTGTCGACCCCGATCGACGAGGCACTGGGGGCAACCGTCGAGTGGTGGCGGGCGCGGCTCAGCCGGTAGCGCCACGTGCGCGGCATCGGCTGTCGGGCTGTGCAGACCCTGCGGCGAAGTCAGGAGCGGGCCGAAGCCGCGTTCAGTGAATCAACTCCGAGCACAGCGTGGCGTAGAGCAACGCCGTGCAGTCCACTCTCCGAGGAAATGATGACGATCCGCCTCTGGCACCGCCCGCTGGTACTGCTCGCCGCTGCCATGGCGGCCCTCGCCCTGGCATCCGCCGTCGGCCTCGCGGTCGACGACCGGATCCTGGTCGGGGAGCCGATCTGGCTGAAGCCCTTCAAGTTCTCCCTCTCCATCGCGATCTATTCGGTGACCCTCGCGTGGATGCTGTCCCTGGGCCGCACGGCCCCCCGCTGGGTCTGGTGGCTCGGGACGACGATTGCCGCCGCCAACGTGATCGAGATGGTGGTCGTCGTTGGCCAGGTGCTCCGCGGCAGGCAGAGCCACTTCAACGTCGCCACACCGCTGGACGCCGGCCTCTGGTTCGCGATGGCCGCCTCGATCGTCACCTTGTGGCTGGCCAACCTCGGCATCGCGGCCAGGTTGTTCCGCGAGCGGACCGGGGACCGCGCGGCCACCTGGTCCGTCCGGCTCGGCCTGCTCCTCGCACTGGTGGGCATGGCATTCGGCTTCCTCATGACCAGCCCGACCCCTGCCCAACTCGGTGCCATGCGCAGCGGGGCCGCCGTGGGCATCGTGGGGGCACACAGCGTCGGCGTCGCCGACGACTCGCCCGGCATCGCCATCACCGGCTGGAGCAGCACCGGCGGCGACCTGCGCATCCCCCACTTCGTCGGAATGCACGCGCTGCAGGCCATCCCGCTCTTCGCCTGGCTGCTGATCACACTGTCCCGCAGGTTCCCGCGGTTGGCCGACGAGCGGACGCGCCTGCGCCTGGTCCTGGTGGCGACCGGGACCTACGCGGGCGTGCTGGCGATCCTGACCTGGCAAGCGCTGCGCGGCCAGTCGCTCGTCCACCCCGACGGTGCGACCCTGACGGCCGTGGCCCTGCTGGCCGTTGGCATGGTGGCGTCCGTTGTGGCGGTCGCCCGGCACCACCATGTGCCACCGGCGCCGCACAGCAGCGCCGGCATGACCGGCCGCCCGGTCAAGCCGCGCTGCACCCGCGTCGCCGCGGACTAGGCCCTGTCCGGCCGATCTTGCCGGGCCCGCGATGCCGGGCATCCCGCCTGGACGCACGCCCGAACCGCCCAAGTACGTCCAGTACGAGGGCGATCCGGGCGCACGCCCAGCCGGGCGCCCAACGCCGCGGGCTGATCCGCCAAGATCGACCGGACAGGACCTAGTCGAGGTCGTCGCCGAAGTCGGGGCGGACGCCCTTGGCGAACTGGATCTCGTCGTTGCTGGTGCCGGCCGCGACCATCGGCCAGACCATGGC
>NZ_JBHWIJ010000377.1:0-3938 GCF_042732255.1 Kitasatospora sp. NPDC059803
GCCTCGTACTCCCCCGGTTCGATCCGGAAGCCGCGGATATTCACCTGCCGGTCGAGCCGGCCGAGGAACTCCAGCTCCCCGTCGGCCGTCCACCGGGCCCGGTCGCCGGTGCGGTAGAGCCGGGCGCCGGGCGGGCCGAAGGGGTCGGCGACGAAGCGCCCGGCGGTCAGGCCGGGGCGGCCCAGGTAGCCGCGGGCCACGCCCTCGCCGCCGACGTACAACTCGCCGTCGGTGCCTGGCTGTTGGGTCCGCATGGCCGCGTCGAGCACGTACGCCCGGGTGTGCGGCAGCGCGCCGCCGATGGGGGGTGCGCCGCTGCCGGCGGCCAGCGGGCCGGTCCAGGTGGCGACGATGGTCGCCTCGGTCGGGCCGTAGGAGTTGATCATGCGCCGGCCGGGCGCCCAGCGGTCGACCAGGTCCGCGGGGCAGGCCTCTGCTCCGACGATCAGGGTGCGCAGGTGGCGGCCCGTGCCGCCGGGCACGGTGGCGAGGGCGGCCGGCGGGATGAGGGCGTGGGTGATGCGGTGCTCGTCGAGCACGGCGGCGAGTTCCTCGCCCAGCCAGGGGCCGTGCGGGGGGATCACCAACGTGGCGCCGGCCAGGACGGAGATGAACAGTTCGAGGACGGAGGCGTCGAAGCTGGGCGAGGAGAACTGCAGCACCCGGTCGCCGGGGCGCACCGCGTAGTGCGCGCGGGCCGCCTCCGCGAAGCCGCCGATGCCCCGGTGGGTGACGACCACGCCCTTGGGCGTCCCGGTGGAGCCCGAGGTGTAGATCACGTACGCCGCGTGGTCGGTGCCGCTCGGGCCCGGCAGGCCGGTGTCGGGCGCGGCGACGGCGCCGGGTGTGTCCGTGCTATCGGCCCGGTCCGTGCTGTCGGCCCGGTCCGTCTCCAGCAGCGCGCGGACCCGGGCCGGATCGTCCAGGACGACGGCGGGTGCGGCGTCGGCGAGCATCAGCGCCCGTCTCCCGGCGGGGTAGGCCGGATCCACGGGCAGGAAGGCGGCGCCCGTCCGGGCGACGGCCAGCTCCGCCGCGACCAGTTCCATCGAGCGCGGCAGGACCAGCGCCACCGTCCGGTCTGTCCCGGCACCGCGCCGTGCGAGGTCGCGGGCCAGGCGCTCGACCCGGTCGGCCAGTTCCCGGTACGTCCAGCTGCGCCGGCCGTCGGTCACCGCGGGCGCGTGCGGCGCGCGGGCCACCTGGGCGGCGAACAGCGCGTCGAGCGTCCGGTGCGCCGGCGGCGGGGCGGCATCGGTCCCCCGGGCGGCACCGGTCCCCGGGGCGCCAGGGGTGTCGCCGGCCTGCGGCGGAGCGGACGAACGCACGGGCTGGGCAGGCCGGTCGGTCATGGCGGAAGGTCCTTCCGGACGGGGAGGAGGCGATGCGGGCGCCGGGGCAGGCGGGGGCCGGCCCTCGGGCCCGGGGGAACCGGGCCGGAGGAACGGAACGAGCCGGGGGTGAGCCCGGTGGAGCGACGCCGGCGGGAGGGCCGCAGGCGGCCAGGACGAGGCCGGGCGCCTCAGGCGGGGTCGGCGCGACGCGCCGTGCGCCCGGACACCTGCACCCGGTCGATCACGCCCGTGGCGGGATCGCGGTGGAAGCGCCCGCCCGGCGCGGGGCGGCCGGTGTCGGGGGCGAGCAGGTCGTAGGAGAGGTCGGCGAAACAGCGCAGGGGCAGCGGCAGGTCGCCGTCCACGGAGAGCGTGGACGACCCGTCGCCCGCGGGCTCGACGCGGTACCGGATCGACCCGTTGCGGTAGGTGCCCGCGCACTCGGGCAGGGGGGCGGGCTCGCCCGCGCCCACGGGCGCGATCGCGGCGGGCACCCGGACACCCGCCAGCTCGGCCAGATCGGCCGCGAGCTCGCGCCAGAGCGCGGTGGCGGTGCCGGAGTTGCCCGCGAAGGCGACCACCACGCCGCTGTCCGGGTCGGCCCGCAGGTGGCAGGAGGTCCCCATGGCGTTGCCGTCGTGGCCGCACCACAGCCGGCCGTCCTGCTGGTAGAGGGCGAGCCCCGGGCCCCAGCCGTCCGCGAGCGCACCCGGCCGGGCGCCGGGCTGCGGGCGGCGCATCTCCTCGGCGACGGCGGGGGGCAGGGCCTTGGCCCGGCCGACCAGGGCGCCGCCGAGCGCGGCGAGGTCCGCGGCGCTCGCCAGCAGGGCTCCGGCCGGGGCCTCCAGCGGGGCCAGGTTCTGCCGGACCGGCCGGGCCCGGCCGGTCGCGGCGTTGAGCGCGTGTCCGGCGGCGACCGGGCGTGCGGGTGCGCTCGCGTCGACGAACACGGGCACGGTGCCGAGCGGTTCGAGCAGCAGGGCGGCCACGGCCTCGTGCCAGGGCATCCCGGTCACCGTCTCCACCAGGCGCCCGGCGGCGATGTAGCCGGCGTTGGAGTAGGAGAAGTCCGTCCCGGGCGGGAAGAGCGCGTCCCCGGCCGTGCACACGGACGACAGGTAGTGCGCCGCGGTGGTCCGGGCGGCGGCGTCGGAGTCCGGCCCGGTGGGCAGTCCGCCGGTGTGGCTGAGGAGTTGGCGAATCGTTACTGCTGGCATCCGGCGGAGCTCGGGCAGGTGGTCGGCGACCCGGTCGTCGAGGTCGAGGTCGCCGTCGTCGGCCAGGAGCATCACCAGGGCGGCCGTGTAGGGCTTGGTGAGCGACCCCACCGGCACCACGGTGTCCCCGGTGAAGGGCGCACCGGTGGCGGCGTCGGCCACACCGGTGTGCAGGGCCACGACCTCCGAGCCGGTGTCCAGCACCACCTGGGCGCCGGGCACCCGGTGGGTGCGCGCGAGCGTGTCGAGCCGGTGCTGCAGTTCGCGCTGTAAGCGGCGTAAGAGGAACGGCGCGCGCTCGCGGACGGGCGCGGAGCTGGGGTACGGCATGGGCGGACGCTCCCGTTGACTGGTTCTCAGATGCGGGCGCGGCAAGCGTCCGCGGATGAATTCCGGATTACTGTGGAGCACACCGTGAAATTTCCTGCCACCTGCGCTCCTCGACTCAAGACTCGCGGGAACAACGGGAATCGACGGAAGTCTGCCGATGACGGCCGACTGGGTGTGAACGGGAATCCCCGACCGCTCCCGGCAGGGCGCCGCACCCGCCCGAGGGGAACCGTTCCCGGCCGCTTCGGCGCTCCCCGACCGGACGGTGCGAATGCGACCAGAATTCCACGCCGCCCCGGAACGGCGAACGGGGGAACGGTGAGCGGGAACGGAGGGCGGCGAACGGCCGACCGCCGAATGACCTCACCCCGCAGGCGGGTCCGGACAGGAATCCCGAACGCTCCAGTCGGCCGCTCCGACGGCCCTGACCTGCGCGATCGTCGCGCCCGGCATGCCTATCCCCCCTGCGATCCCTCCCCGCAGCCACCGTGCGGAACCTGCCACAACCGTCGCGAGGACCGGGCAATACCTTGACGGCCCGAACGCTCGGAACGACGAACGCGGAACAGTCTTCACGGCGGGTCACCCGCTCGCAACCCCTGGCGATTGAACGGAAAGCAACTCTCCTCGGAATCGGAACCGCAAAATCGCTGGTGTGACTCCCGGCCACGCCCGGAACGCCTGATGACGGGTGTGAATTCTTTGGCCGAAACTGTGACACCCCGATCCCCCTGGCCACCCGGCCGGGTTTCCGCGGGGAATAGCCGAGTGATTCCCCTGACGCCTGGGGCGGTTGTGCAGGAATGCGACGGAATAGATCAGGTGCGTTGTGAGTGAATCAATGAGGGCTCTGATGCGCGTGTGCCCCGATGCGCTTGTGCCGTGGTGCGCGTGTGCCCTGTTTCACGCATGCTCTGGTTCACATCGGCCGCCCCGGGGTGGGGGGCGGCCGAGCGGATGCGCCCCCCCCCCGCACCCCGGGGGGGGCACCGCCCCCCCCCCGCGCCCCGCCGGCCGGCGGGGGAGCCCCCCCCGGGGGGGGCCCGGCCGGGGGGGT
>NZ_JBHWIJ010000377.1:3948-7334 GCF_042732255.1 Kitasatospora sp. NPDC059803
GGGGCATCGTGGGGGGGGGGCCCCGTGGGTCTTGGGGGGGGGGGGGGGGGGGCCCTTCTACCCCTCTTGCGTGTAAAACCCGCGGCCCCGGGGGGGGGGGGGGCCCCCCCGCGGATCCGCCACGCGCCGGAACGCGGGCGGACTCAGGGCTCAGGACATCCGTCAGCTCAGGAAATCCGTCAGCTCAGAACGCCCGTCAGCCCTGCCAGGAGCTGCCGGTCGAGGGCCGGGTCGCCGTGCCCCCGGTGGACGTCACCGCACGCGACGGAGCGGACGGGGCCGGGCCGGCCGATCCGGTCCCCGAACCGCTGGTCCGCACGGTCGGCGCCGACGAGGTGGTCGACGTCCCGCGCACCGGCGCGGCCGAAGTCCGCGGGGCCGACGCCCCGGACGCCGCCGACTGGCCCGCCGAGGTGCGCGGCGCGGTGGCGCGGCCCTGCGCGGCCACGCCCACGGGCGCGCCGTCGCCCGGTTCGACGCGCTCGATCCGCAGCACCAGGTTCCGGTCGCTGCGGTCACCGCCCCCGTCCCGGTTGCGGCTGTGCACCAGCTGCGTCAGCACGCCCCGGACTTCCTGCCAGCGCCCCTGCACCGCGCGGATGTTGGGGCACCACTCGCCCTCGCGCCGGTGCTCCAGGTCGAGCTCCCAGCGCTCGGCGTCCACGAGGTGGCTCGCCCCGACCGTCCCGGGAATCTCGACCGGACGGCCGCCGCGCACCGTCACCACCGCCCGCTGCGGCCACTGCCCCTCCACCGCCGTCACCGTGATCCGGCTCCGCCCCTGATACCAGGCCATCGCTGTCCTCCTCCATCCGTCCTCGTGCCGACCGCCGACCGCCGACCGGCCTCGGCCGGTATCACGGCCGACACCCCCTCCCGGGTTCGAACGGCGGGCACGACAGTGCACGTCAGGGGGCGTGGGAGCCCGAGGGCAGCACGCCCATCGAACATTTTGCCGACAGGTTCAGGTCAGGGCGATGGCTAGATCACCCCCTTGTCTGTAGTCGTATACACACATAGCGTGACTGCCCTGCCGCGGTGCGGCGGTTCCCTCACCTACCCATGGAGGTGGCTTCGCCATGTCCGGAACGTCCTCGTACACCGAGCCCATCGAGCCCACGCCCGCCACCGCCGAAGCGAACCGGAAGGCCGCCGAGGCGGCCAGGATCGCCGACGAGAAGGACGGCCGGGACTTCGCCGACGCCAGCCGGTTCATGATCGCCCCGCCGGACGTGCCCGTCATCATGTCCCGCAAGAACCCGTCGGAGGTGGTCTGGGACTTCACCGCGTACGAGTTCCTCCAGCCGGACCTGCGCACCGAGATGCCCACGGTCAACGGCAGCCTGCACCGGCAGGGCGAACTCACCGCCATCGCCGGGCTGTTCCACGTCACGAGCTGTCCCGCGTACCGGATCTACCAGGTACGCGGCTACGACCTGTCGAACATGACGATCATCGAGAGCGACGCGGGCCTGGTCATCATCGACCCGCTGGCCTGCTACGAGACCGCGCAGGCCGCGCTCCGGCTGTTCCGGGACAGGGCCGAGCTCACCCGGGAGCAGCGGCCCGTCCTCGGCGTCGTCTACACCCACTGCCACGTCGACCACTTCGGCGGTTCCCGGGGCCTGTTCGCCGAGCAGGGCGACCCGCTGGAGCCGGGCGTCCCCGTGGTCGCGCCGGAGGGCTTCCTGGAGCACGCGATCAGCGAGAACGTCTACGCGGGCCCCGCGATGGCGCGGCGCGCGCAGTACATGTACGCGGCGCAGCTGGACAAGAGCCCGACGGGGCAGGTCGGTTCGGGCCTGGGCACGACCATCTCCACCGGCGAGGTGACCCTCATCCCGCCGACCGACTACATCGGCGGGCCCCGTCACCAGCCGGTCCCCAAGGACCAGTGGAGCGACAGCACGTACGTCATCCCCTGGCGGCCGGGGCTGTACCAGTTCAACCTGGCCGGCGTGCAGATGGTGTTCCAGCTCACGCCGGGCACCGAGGCCCCGGCGGAGATGAACATCTACTTCCCGGACGCCCGGACCCTGTGCATCGCGGAGAACGCCACCCACACCATGCACAACATCCTCAGCCTGCGGGGCGCCCAGGTGCGGGACGCGCACGCGTGGTCGAAGTACCTGACCGAGGCGATCCAGACCTTCGGCAAGGAGACCGACGTCCTGTTCGCCTCGCACCACTGGCCGATGTGGAGCGAGGCGGGCGAGGGCAGCGCGCCCGGCAACGCCCGCATCCTCGAATTCCTCAACACCCAGCGCGACATGTACGGCTACCTCAACGACCAGTCGCTGCGGCTGATCAACGCCGGCCGCACCGGCATCGAGATCGCCGAGGAGCTGGAGACCCTCCCGCCGGGCCTGGACGACCACTGGTACAACCAGGGCTACTACGGCTCGCTGAGCCACAACCTCAAGGCGGTCTACCAGCGGTACATGGGCTGGTACGACGCCAACCCGGCCCACCTGTGGCAACTCCCGCCCGTCAAGGCCGGCGCGGCGTACGTCGAGGCGATGGGCGGCGCCGAGGCCGTCGTCACGGCGGCCCAGCGGGCCTACGACACCGACACCACGGACGGCTTCCGCTGGGCCGCCGAACTCCTCGACCACGTCATCTTCGGCGCCGCCGCCGAGTCGGGCAGCCCGCTCGCCGAGCCGCAGGTCGCCCGGGCCAAGCAGCTCCAGGCCAAGGTCTTCACCCAGCTCGGCTACGGCAGCGCCAACGGCACCTGGCGCAACGCCTACCTCACCGGCGCCCAGGAGGTCGTGCTCGGCCCGCAGCCGCTGATCACCAGCCAGACCTCCGCCGACCTGATCCGCAGCACCACCCTGGACCAGTTCTTCTCCGCCCTCGCCCGCAGCGTGGACGGACCGACGGCCGCCGAGCGGAACCGCCTCCCGATCACCCTGAACTGGGTGTTCACCGACACCGGCGACACCTGCACCACCACCCTGCGCAACGGCGTCCTGGTCTACGTGGCCGGCGGCGACCGCCTCGTCGACGTGCCGGACGCCACCATCACCCTCAGCCGCCAAACCCTCGACGACCTCGCCCAGACCCCCGGCTTCCGGCACAACTTCGACCAGGCCGTCCAGGACCAGCGCATCACCCTCGCGGGCGCGAACGCCCAGCAGGCGGCCGACGCCGTCTTCGCCACCCTGACCCTCCCCGACCCGAAGTTCCCCATCGTCACCCCGCCCACCCGGTAAACGGCGAGGGGGCGCCTTCGATCTTCCGACTCGATCCGATCTGAGGCCCTGAAGTCCCAAAGCCCCGGAAATGCAGAGAACCCCCATCCGGTTTCCCGGATGGGGGTTCTCTGTGAATGATTGTTCGGCGGCGTCCTACTCTCCCACAGGGTCCCCCCTGCAGTACCATCG
>NZ_JBHWIJ010000378.1:0-7277 GCF_042732255.1 Kitasatospora sp. NPDC059803
GGCCCCCGAGTGGCCGTCGGGGACCGTCGGGGGCCTCACCCACTGCGACGGTTACACCGCTTGCGCTGCGGCGCACACGGCCGAGGGCGGCGCGGGGGGGGGGGGCCGCCCCGCCGCGCCGCCCCCACCCCCCCGGGGGCGCCGTCCCCGCTCGGCCCCCCCCCCCCCCGAGTGCGTGCTCCGGCTTGCGGCGGGGGGCGGGCCCCGCCGCTTCACGCCGCACTACCGATCCGAAGAGGTCCCGTCATGTCCCAACCAACTGCCACGCCGCAGCTCCCGAGCAGCCCGGCGGGCTCGGCCGCCGGTACCTCGTCCGGGCCCGCCGCGCAGAAGAGCCTGCTGGAACAGATGCAGGAACTGCTCGCCTCGGTGTCCGCGGATCTCGCCGAGTTGCAGTCCTCCGGCATCCGGGAGGACGGCCCGGCCACCTATCCCACCGGTACGGACACCTCCTCCGACGCTCCCGCCACGCCAGGCACCCGATAGTCCGGCGCCTGCTCCTCCCCCTTCGGCCGGCCCTCGTCCGGCGGGCCGAGCCGGACCACGAGTAAGGGCGAGCCCCGCTCGGCCGGCGCCCCGCCGAGCACCGCGCCCTCCTCTTCCTCCAATCTGCCCGCCGTCTTCCACAGCCGCCCGGCCAGGTCCTTGCACTCCGACACCGCGTCCACGCCGTCGATGCACGTCCAGTAGAGGCTCTCGGTGTCGGCCCCGCAGGCCAGCACCACCAGCGTCTCCCCGACGTCCCGCAGCAGCCCGTCCAGCGCACCCAAGGTCGGTGCCAGCTCGCCGAGTTCGGTGAGCCGCCCGGCCCGGCCGCCGCTCAGCACGGCGGCCCTGACGACCGAGCGTTCCAGGCAGACCGCCGCGTGCGCCGCGGCCTCGGACAGCTGCTGCCCCAGCCCGGTGAGCTCGTCGTCGTCCAGCTCCGCCAGCCTGGCCCCCACCGCCTCGGTGAGCAGCGCGGCCTGCCGCGCCTCGGCCAGCACATCCGGTACGTGCCTGGCCTCGGCCAGGGCGTGCCGGGCCCTCTTGATCAGTCGCAGCGCCTCCATGGCCGCCACTCCTTCCGCTCGCTGTCGCCGTGGGACCACGACCGCCGGAGGGGCGGTCAGGTGGTCACGGCGAAAGCGTGCGGCGAAGTCGGCGAGGCCGCATCCGTCATCGGGAAAGCTGTGGACAAGTCCGGGGCTGTGGATAACTCCCGTCCCTCACAAGGACTATTCGTCCACGTCCGGGTTGACACCCGCCCCGTCCGGGTCGGCGTCCGCCGGTCCGTCCGGCACCGGGAAGCGGAGCTCGTTCCGCTCGATCTTGGCCGCGAGGGCCTCCAGCGGATCCACCCCGACCACCGTGCAGAACTGCACCAGGTACGCGAGGACGTCCGCGACCTCGTCCCGCACCCGGTGGGCCCGCTCCGGCTCGGACATCACCGCGGCCGCCTGCTCGGGCGTCAACCACTGGAAGATCTCCAGCAGTTCGCCGGCCTCCACGCTCAGCGCGGCCGCCAGGTTCTTCGGCGTGTGGAAGGGCTCCCAGCGCCGGGCCGCCGCGAAGTCCGCCAGCCGCTGCCGCAGGGCCTCCAAGGTCGGCCCGGTGGGCCCGGTGGGCCCGGTGGGCCCGGTGGGCCCGGTGGGCCCGGCCGGTTCCCCCGGCCTCGTCACTCGTTCGTTCACCCGTCCAGGTCTACCTCACCCGTCCACCTCGTCCGCCCCCGGGTCCGCGCCGTCCCCGCGCCCGCACTGGGCCGGCACCCGGGTCGTCTCGGGCCGCAGCACGGTGTGCCCCGAGTCCGGGTCGCGCCGGCACTCGACCAGCACGGCCGCGCCCGACCGCGGTTCGGCCGCGCCGAGCGCCTCCCGCGCCGCGGCCGGCTCCTGAAGCGCGGCGAGGACGCGCAGTTGGTTGCGCCCGGACATGTCCCGGGCCAGCCGCAGCAGTGAGGCGGTCTGTTCGGTGGCGAGCCCGGCGCCGAGGTCCTCGGCGAGCACGGTGAGCTGCCGGTGCGCCCACGGCACCTCGGCGGCCACGTCGAGGTCGAGCACCCCGGCCCCTGTGAGCAGCACCGCGGCGAACGCGAGGTGGCGCAGCATGCCGTCGGAGGCCTGGTCGGCCCCGGTGCGCCCGAGGACGCCTTCGTCGAACACCGCGAGGACCCGCTGGTCGGGCCCGCTGCCGCGGTGGGCGAGGGAGAGTCCGAGCAGCGGGTGCGGGGCGGCGGACTGGACGGCGCGCAGGAGCTGCCCGTAGCGGCGCGGGCATTCGTTGCCGAGCCGGGCGAGGACGGCGGAGATGTTGGCGGCGTTGCTGCGCAACCGGGCCTGCGGGTCGGGCCGGGCCCAGCCGCGCATGAGGGCGGGGACGGGGTGGACGGGGAAGACCTCGCGCAGCGCGGTGAGCAGGTCCTCGGTGGCGGCGAGGACCTTCCGTTCGCCCGGGGAGGAGCCGGCCACCCGGAGCGGCAGTTGCGCGGTGATCATGGTGCCGCTGGGGAAGGGCGCCCGGATGTCGCCCTGGCGGGTGTCGTTGTGCCAGCAGACGTTGACGCGCCGCTTGCGGACGTCCTGTTCGCCGGTGTCGACGAGGGTGCGGCCGTCCAGGGTGAGCGATTCGCGGGCGATCCGCACCGGGCCGTCGGTGCGGACGACGACGTCGAGCCGGATGCGGCCGTGCGGGGAGCGGACGGTGCAGCCGAGGATGACGGCGTCGCGCCCGTGCGGGACGCACCCGGTCAGGCCGCCTCGGACGGGTTTGGCCAGGGGGCCGGTGCGGTCGGGCAGTCCGTCGAAGGAGTCGGCGATCTCCTCTCCGAGGGCGAGCCGGGAGAGCACGGCCAGCGCGTCGAGGGCGTTGGACTTGCCGACGCCGGCGGGCCCGTGCAGGACGGTGAGGGGCGCGAGCGGCAGGACCGCGCGCCGGTAGGACTTGAACGAGGTGAGCCGGAGCTCCTCGACGGTGGGACGTGTTACGGATGTCCGATCGGGCCCCGGGGCGCTCGGTCGGGGGTGGGCCGGCGCGGCGGGCCGGGTGGCGTCGCGGTTCACCCGTCGGACGTTAGCCGCAGGCCGGTCGGCAGAAACGTGCCTGCTCAGCAGATTCATCCCAACGTGGCGGCCACACCCCGCGCGCGCCCGACGTTCAGCGCCGGTAGGCGGCCACCGTCACGGAAGCGGTCACCTCGACCGGGTCCGGCAGCTCCGCGAGCGCGGCGGCCAGGCGGTCCGGGTCGGTGTGCCAGGCGCTGGGGCCCATGCCGACGACGGTGCGCACGTCGTCCGGGCCGAGCCGCAGGGTGAACTCGACCTGCCGCTGCCCGGCAGGGGTCAGGTAGGGGCCGAGCTTCTCGTCGATCCGCCGCTGCTTCTCCTCGTCGACCGACAACAGGCCCAGCGCGCCGACGAGTTCGCGCAGGTGGCGGGCGGTGGGCGAGACCAGCAGCAGGGTGGCGCCGGGGCGCAGCACGCGGCGGATCTCGGGCCCGTTGCGCGGGGCGAAGACGTTGAGCATCAGCCCGGCGGAGGCATCGCGCAGCGGCAGCGGCCGCCAGGCGTCGCAGACCACGGCACCGATCCGGGGGTGGGCCTTGGCGGCGCGGCGCAGCGCGAACTTGGAGATGTCGAGGGCGGCGCCGACGCGGCCGGGCAGGGCGTCGAGGACGTGGGCCAGGTAGTGGCCGGTGCCGGCGCCGAGGTCGGCGACGAGGCCTTCGGGGTCGGCGGCCGCGGCGGCCTCGGCGAGGGCGTCGGCGATGGGCCGGTAGTGGCCGGCGGCGAGGAAGTCGGCACGGGCGGCGACCATCTCGGCGGTGTCGCCGGTGCCGGTGTGGGCGTCGCCGGCGAGGAGGCTGACGTAGCCCTGCTTGGCGAGGTCGAAGCTGTGGCCGGCGGGGCAGCGCAGGGCGCGCTCGTGCCGGGTGAGGGCCTGCGCGCAGTGGGGGCAGGCCAGGTAGTGCTCGATGTCCTGCAGCAACGTTCCGTCTTCTCTCGCCGTTCAGCCCGGGTGCCCGGGGGTTTCGCGGGTCCGGTGGCCCTGAGTAACCAGCCTAACGACCCCGCCCGACCCCGACGGCCTGCCCGGCCAGCCGACCCCGCCCCGGGCCCGCCGACCCCACCCGGCCCCGCTGCCCGGCCTATCGGCCCCGCCGCTGCCCGCTTATCGGCCCCGCCCCTGCGCGCCCGCGCCCGCGCTCCGCCGCGACGCGCAGGGCGAGGGCGGCGAGCGCCTCGGGCGCGCCGGGCCGGCCACGGATGCCGGGGAAGGCGTTGACGTCGACGATGACGGGTTCGGCGGGCCCGTCGAGCAGGTCGACGCCGTAGACGTCGAGCCCGAACACCTCGCCGACGCGCAGGGCGAGGGCGGCCCGGTCGGCGGGCGGTTCCCAGTCCTGTCCCTGCCCCGACTCCCCTTCGCTGTCGGCGAGTTCGGACCGCCGCCGGGCCGCGAACACCTGCCGGTCGATCACCCACAGCTTCTGGTCCCAGCCGGTCCCCGGGACGAACGGCTGGGTGACGACGGGCTCGTCGGGCCAGCGCGCGACGAGTTCGCGCAACCGGGCCGGGCCGTCGACCCGGGCGACCAGGTCGTGGCGCCGGCTGTGCCGACTCTTGACGACGAACGGGTAGGCGGGATCGGCGAGTTCGGCGAGCCGCCCGGCGTCGCGGGTGGCCGCGAAGGGCAGGTCGGCCGCGCGCGCGAGTTCGGCCATCCGCACCCGGTCCTGGCAGAGTTCGGTGGCCGCGGCCGAGTTGATGACGGGCGCCCCACACCACTCCAACTCTTGTGCGAGTGAAAGGGATCGACGGGTGTGGGCCTTGAGCAGATAGACGTCGGCGAGCGCCGGCCCTGCCGGTCCAGCAGGGTCGACGATCGTCACCTCGTGCCGGTCCGCCAGCAGGGCGGCGGTCGCCGCGAGCACCGGGTGTCCGGGGTCGGCGGTGATCAGGCCGATCCTCATATCGCCCCGCCCAGGCCAGCCCCACCCAAGCCGGCCCCGTCAAAGCCGGCCCCGTCAAAGCCGGCTCCGTCAAAGCCGGATCCGCCGAACTCTCCACCACCGAAGCCAAGTTGCCCGTACCCTGCGCCACCGCCCGCCGGCACCAGTGCGGGCGCGGGCGCCGACACGGCCGTCCCGCTGCGCGCGAGCCGCAGCACCGCCCGGGCGACCCTGGCGACCGCGTCCGGCACCTGGCGGAAGCTCGGGAAGTCGTTGATGTCGACGACCACCGGCCCGTCCGGCCCGAGCAGCACGTCGACGCCGTACAGGTCGAGCCCGAACACCTCGCCGACCTGTGCCGCGATCCGCGCGACCTCTCCAGGCAACGGGACCTGCCGTTCGCGTACGCTCTGCCCGGGGTGGAGCGGGGAGGAACGTTCCGTCGCGAAGAGCTCGCCGTCGACGCAGTACACCTTGAGGTCGGTGCCGGAGTTGGGCACGTAGGGCTGGGCGATCAACAGCCCCTCGTCGGCGAGTTCGGGACCGAGGTCGAGGAGGTGGTCGGGGCTGGGCACGAGCCGGACGGCCCGCCCGGAGCTGCCGTCGGCGGGCTTGACGACGAGCGGGTACTCGGCGGCCGGGATCTCGGCGAGCCGTTCCCAGCGGGCGGTGGCGTAGGTGACGGGGACGGGCAGGCCGCGGGTGCTGGCGATGACGGAGGCGAGCGCCTTGTCGCGGACGCCGCGGATGGAGCGGACGTCGTTGACGGTGGTGAGGCCGACGGCGGCGGCCGCGTCCAGCAGGGTGAGCCCGGGCCCGCCGGAGACGGTCTTGAGCACCCAGGCGTCGTGGCTGCCGGCCCGGATCGCCTCGGATATCGCCATCAGCGAGTCCCCGGGGCGCAGCACGTCCACCCGGTGCCCCCATGCGGTGAGCTGGCGTGCCACGTCGAGCGGCATGCCGTCGTGCCGGTAGTGCTCCTCCACCAGAAAGCAGAGCCTCATGGGCCTGTCTTCCCCCCTTGCCAAGCCGAGTGCGGACGTCCGCCGTCCCCCTTCGGCAGAGCTGTAAAGGCATCAGCATGCCACGCGGTATACGCACAAGATCGCTGCGAGCCGGTAAGCGTTCAGCAACAATCAGGCGCCCGCACCGCCCCGGCCCTTCGCCACCCCCGGCACGAAGCACCGCCGCCGCCCGCCATCACCCTCGGCACGAGGCACCGCCACCGTCCGTCACACCGTCACCGGCGCCCCCGGTACGAAGCCCGGGAACAATGCGGTGGCGGGCCGCCGACGCCCCTGCTTGGATGCACGCCGTGACTTCTGTTGATCATGCCCCCGACCACTCCCTCCTCGACGCGATCGAGCGCTACTACGACGCGGTGCCGCGCAGCGCCGCGCGGACCGAGGACTTCGGCCCGCTGACCCTGTTCGTCCGCGAGGGCGCGGGCTGGCCCTACTACGCCCGCCCCACGCTCGACCACGACGGCCCCGCCACCACCGCCGAGGACGTCCTGCGGGTGCTGGCCCGCCAGCGGGAGCTGGGCGAGCCGGAGGCCTTCGAGTGGGTGGCCGAGCGGAGTCCGGAGCTGCGGGCCGCGGTGGAGGCGGCCGGGCTCGCGGTGCACGAGCACCCGCTGCTGGTGCTGGGCCCGCAGGACGAGCCAGCCTCGGCGCCCGAGCTGCCGGAGGAGGTGCGGGTGGAGGTCCTGGGCGCGGATGCGCCGGAGCTGGCGTCGGCGGTCGCCGTTCCGCACCTGGCGTTCGCCGAGCCGGGCACCGGCGTGGGCGCCGTGGGTGCGGCCGAACTGGCCGAGGCCGCAGGGCGGTTGACGGCAGAGGGCGCGGTGGAGCGGATCGCGCGGCGGATCACCGACGGCGCCACCGTGCTGGCCGCCGCGGTGGAGGACGGTTCCGCGCTGTGCGCGGGCCAGCACAATCCGGTGGGCGCGGTCACCGAGGTGGCCGGGGTCGGGACGCTGCCGGTCGCGCGGCGGCGCGGGCTGGGTCTGGCGGTCACCGCGGCCCTGGTCGCGCACGCGCGGGCGAACGGCGTGCGGACGGTGTTCCTGTCCGCCGCCGACGAGGAGGTCGCCCGGATCTACCGCCGGGCGGGCTTCCGCCCGTTCGCGACGGCCCTGATCGCCGAGCCGGCCCCGGACCGGCCCGGCGACTGACCCGCAGACCGGCCGACCCGACGACCGGCCGACCCCCCGACCACACCAACGAGAGCCCTCAGGAACGGACGAGGGGGGGGGGCGCGGCCGGCGGGGGGGGCGCCCCCCCCCGCGCTCGCTCGCGCGGGCGCCCCCGCCCGCTCGCGCCCCCCCCGCGCCCCCGCGCGCGCG
>NZ_JBHWIJ010000379.1:0-7164 GCF_042732255.1 Kitasatospora sp. NPDC059803
GGTCTGACGACCGGGCGGGGCTTCTGTTGGGTGGAGCTGAGGGGATTCGAACCCCTGACCCCCTCGATGCGAACGAGGTGCGCTACCGGACTGCGCCACAGCCCCAACGAGAAGAAACTCTAGCACCTTCCGGAGGGGGTCCGTGACCACCCCCGGGGATGCGGTGCTGGTCCGGGGGCCGGGGAGGTCACTCGTTGGCCGCGCGGGGGCGGATCTCCGGAGCCGACGGTTCGGCGTACTGGTCGAACAGCGGGGTGTTGCGGGCGGACTCGGCGGGGCGGCCCGCGGTCCAGGTGCCGGGGGCCGTCAGGTCGAGGCCGCGGGAGACCCGGGGGGCGACCGGCGCCGTGACGTACGTCGGCAGCGGGACGGGCACCGGCTCCCAGGAGTCCGGGCCGGCCGCTCCGCGCTCGCGCATGCCGTCGACCCATTCCTCGTGCTCGGTCGCCTCGGCCACCGCTGAGGCGGACGGCGCGGAGGCGGACGGCGCGGAGACGGCGGCCTCGCCGGGGTCGGCGGCCAGCCGCAGGTGCGGGCGGCGTCCGGCCCGCCCCTCGGCGGCCGGGGCCTGGGCACGAGCCGGGGCGTGGGCCCGGACGTGGGGCTGGGTGTGGACCTGGGTGTGGGCCTGGGTGTCGACGGCCTCGGCGGGGACGCTCCGGGCCGCGGCGCGCTGCTGCTCGCGCTTGCGCAGCCGCTCGGCCGCCTGGGCGGCCCGGGCACGGTCGAGCTTCACCTCGTAGCGCTGGCGCTCCAGCTTGCGCAGGTGGCCGATGTACAGGGTGAGGAGGGTCGCCGGGACGGCCGGGACCCAGAGGAAGGCCAGTCCGGCCACCGCCGCGACCACGGCGCCGAGCGCGAAGGCCAGGAAGAGGGCGGTGACCATCCGGCGCCGGCGGGCCAGCAGCCGGGCCCGGCGCTGCGCCCCGCCGTGCGGCGCGGAGCCCGGACGCTCTCCCCGGGCACCCCGCTCGGGCGAGGGCACGGGCGCGGTCGCGGACACCGGCACCGGCACCGGCGCGGGTGGAGGCTCGACGGAGGCCGAGGACTCGGGCTCCACGGCGGGCGGCGCGGAGTCCGCCGCGGGGTCGCCTGAGGCGGCCCCGTCCCGTCCGGGAGGGCCGTCGCTGCTGTGCTCGTCGTCACGCGGTTCGTCGCCCAGGGCCCGGGCTGCCCGCCGCTCCAGCCCCGAACGCCCGGCCAGCAGGCGGATGGCGGTGCTGAAGCGCTCCGTCGGGCGCGCCTCGTTGAGTTCGTCCTGCCTGCGGAGCCACATCGGCACCAGATAGGCGGCCCAGGCCCCTACGATGACGGCGTAGATAAGGCCGCTACTGCTCACGACCCACACCGTACGGGCGCCGGGAAGGCCTGGCAGCAATTTGGCTCGGCGTGTCGTGTGATCAAGCTGATTCTCCGACTATTTTGCCGGTATTTGTGCCAGTCCGCCGTCGCGGCGATGCCATATCGATATTTGATTCGAACATATATTCAATTACTTGACTCGTGACCTGAACTGATCGACCGCCAGCGTTCCAGCATCCCCTCCGGCACCTCCTCGGCGGTCAGCGCGTACACCAGGTGGTCCTGCCAGGCGCCGTCGATGTGGAGATAGCGCGGGCGGATTCCCTCCGAGCGGAAGCCGAGCTTTTCCACCACCCGGCGGCTCGGGCCGTTCTCCGGGCGGATGCAGACCTCGATCCGGTGCAGGCCGAGGGTGCGGAAACAGTGGTTGACGGAAAGCGCCACGGCCGTCGGCATGATGCCCCGGCCGGCCACCGCCTCGTCGATCCAGTACCCGACGTTCGCCGAGCACATCGAGCCCCAGGTGATGCCGCCGACGGTCAGCTGGCCCACCAGCTGGCCCTTGTAGAGCACGACGAAGGGCAGCATCCGCCCGGCCGAGCCCTCACCGCGCAGGAAGCGCACCATCTGCCGGAACGTCGGGCGCGGCCCGGCGGCCTGCCCGGCCGGACCGGGCGGGACGGTCGCCTCCCAGCGGCGCAGCCAGTCCCGGTTGCGGAGGCTGACCTCCTGCCACTCGCGCTGGTCGCGGGCCCGGATCGGGCGCAGCACGACCTCCCCCTCGTGGAGTTCTACCGGCCAGCCGGCGTTCAGTGCGCTCTCCCGGAAGCTGGTGCGTCCGGCCGGGGGTGGTCCCCGCCGCCGAGCTGGTCGACGGCGTGGGCGAGCAGCGGTTCGAGGACGGCCAGGCCGTCCTTGACGCCGCCGGTCGAGCCCGGCAGGTTGACGATCAGGGTACGTCCGGCGAGCCCGGCCAGCCCGCGGGAGAGCGCCGAGGTCGGAACCTTCTCCCGGCCGTACGCGCGGATGGACTCGGCGATGCCGGGGACCTGCCGGTCGATCACCCGGGCGGTCATCTCCGGGGTGAGGTCCATCGGCGAGATGCCGGTGCCGCCGGTGGTGAGCACGACGTCGTAGCCGGCCGCGACGGCCTCGCGCAGGACGGCCTCCACCGGCTCGCCGTCCGGGACGACCCGGGGGCCGTCGGCGGTGAAGCCCATCGCGGTCAGGCCGGCCACCAGCAGCGGGCCGCCCCTGTCCTCGTAGACGCCGGCCGAGGCCCGGTTGGAGACCGTTACCGCAAGCGCCCTCATGCGCCCGCCCCCTCGATGGTGAACCCGTTCCGCCCGCTCACTCGCCCGCCTCCGGCGCGAACCAGTCGCCGCTCTTGCCGCCGGTCTTGCTGAGCACCCGGACGGACTCGATGGTGGCGCCCTTGTCCACGGCCTTGACCATGTCGATGACGGTGAGGCCGGCCACCGCGACGGCGGTCAGCGCCTCCATCTCGACGCCGGTGCGGTCGGCGGTCCTCACGGTGGCGGTGATCTCGACGGCGTCGTCCGCGACCGTGAGGTCCACCGTGACGCCGGAGACGGCGATGGGGTGGCAGAGCGGGACCAGGTCGGGGGTCTTCTTGGCGCCCATGATCCCGGCGATCCGGGCCACCGCGAGGGCGTCGCCCTTGGGCACGCCCTCGCCGCGCAGCAGCTCGACCACCTTCGGGGAGACCCGGACCCGGCCGGCCGCGACGGCGGTGCGCGCGGTGGCGGCCTTCTCGGAGACGTCGACCATCCGGGCCGCGCCCTGGTCGTCGACGTGGGTGAGGCGGTCACCGGGGGGAGGTGTCGTCACGGGTGGCTCCAGGGGCGCGCAGGTGGAATACCGCGCTACCGTACAGCTCCCCCGCCCCACCCCGTGGGAGGGGCCTGGTCCGCGGGACATGTCCTAGGAACCGAGCAGGACCACGTCGACCTCGCTGCCGGCGGGCAGGGCGGTGACGGCCTCGGGGACGGTGATCAGGCAGTTCGCCCGGGCCAGGGCACCGACCAGGTGCGACTCGGCGCCGCCCACCGGCTCGACGGTGCCGTCCGCCGCCGAGTAGCGGCCGCGCAGGAACTGCCGGCGGCCGGCCGGGGAGCGCAGCGCCGCCGGGCAGAGCGCGCGGACCACCGGGCGGTGGACGTCGGCGGCGCCGAGCATGGTGCGGATGACCGGGCGGACGAACAGCTCGAAGGAGATGTAGGCGCTGACCGGGTTGCCGGGCAGGGCGAGCAGCGGCACGCCGGCCGGGCCGCCGATCCGGCCGAAGCCCTGCGGCTTGCCGGGCTGCATCCGCAGCCTGCGGAAGTCGACGCCGCCGTAGGACTCGAAGACCTCCTTGACCACGTCGTACGCGCCGACGCTGACCCCGCCGCTGGTGACGATCAGGTCGGCCCGGCCGAGCTGGTCCTCCAGGACGGCGCGCAGCCGGTCGGCCTGGTCCGGGACGGCGCCGACCCGGTAGGCGATGGCGCCGGCGTCCTGGGCGGCCGCGGTGAGGGTGAAGCTGTTGGAGTCGGAGATCTGCCCGGGGCCGACCGGCTCGCCGGGCTGGACCAGCTCGCTGCCGGTGGACAGCACCACGACCCGGGGGCGCGGCCGGACCGTGACGGTGGCGCGGCCGATCGCGGCGAGCAGGCCGAGCTGGGTGGGGCCGAGCCGGGTGCCGGCCCCCAGGACCTTGGTGCCGGCCGCGACGTCGCTGCCGCGGCGGCGGATGTGGGCACCCTCGGCGACCGGGCGCAGGACGCGGACCTCCTCGTCCTCGACGGGCGCGGTCATCGCGTCGGCGGGCACGCCGGTGCCGGTGCCGCCGTCGGTCCATTCGACCGGGGCGACGGCCTGGGCGCCGGGCGGGACGGGGGCGCCGGTCATGATCCGGGCGGCCTGGCCGGGCCCGACCCGGGGCAGTTCGCCCGCGCCGGCCGCGATGTCGCCGACGACGGCGAGCACCGAGGGGTACGGGTCGGTGGCACCGACGGTGTCGGCGGTGCGCACGGCGTAGCCGTCCATCGAGCTGTTGTCGAAGGGCGGCAGGTCGCCGCCGGCGAGGACGTCCTCGGCGAGCCGGCAGCCCTGGGCGTCGAGCAGTTGCAGCTCGATGGCGGGCAGCGGGCCGACCGCGGCCAGGACGTCGCTGAGGTGTTCGTCCACCGTCCAGAGGCGGGGGGCCCCCGGGGCCGGGTCCGTGGGGTCGGGCGGCCGGGCCGGGGGGGGCGCGGGCGGCGGTCGGCGTCTCAGCGGGCCCCGGGCGGGGGGGTCTCCCGGTGGTGTGGTGGGTGGACCCGGTCATCGGCGGCTCGCTCTCTGTCGTCGTGTCAGTCCTGCAGCTCGGAGGCGACGAACTCGCGCAGCCAGGAGCGGAACTCCGGGCCGAGGTCCTCGCGCTCGGAGGCCAGTCGGACGATAGCGCGCAGGTAGTCCGCGCGGTCGCCGGTGTCGTAGCGGCGGCCCTTGAAGAGCACGCCGTGGACCTGGCCGCCGGCCTCCGGGTCGCGGGTGGTCAGCTCGCGCAGGGCGTCGGTGAGCTGGATCTCGCCGCCGCGGCCGGGCGGGGTCTCCCGCAGCACGTCGAAGACCAGCGGGTCGAGGACGTAGCGGCCGATGACGGCGTAGTTCGAGGGGGCCTCGTTCGTCTCGGGCTTCTCGACCAGGTCGGTCACCTGGAAGACGTCCTCGCCGAAGCCGTTCGCCTTGACGGCGGCGCAGCCGTAGAGGTGGATCTGGGAGGGGTCGACCTCCATGAGGGCGACGACCGAGCCGCCGAGCTCCTGCTGGACCTCGATCATGCGGGCGAGCAGCGGGTCGCGCGGGTCGATCAGGTCGTCGCCGAGGAGGACGGCGAAGGGCTGGCCGGCCACGTGCTGCTCGGCGACCGAGACGGCGTGGCCGAGGCCCTTCGGGTCGCCTTGGCGGACGTAGTGCATGTTGGCCAGCTCGACGGATTCGCGGACCCGGCGCAGGCGGTCCTCGTCGCCCTTGCGGGCGAGCAGCTCCTCCAGCTCGTACGCGCGGTCGAAGTGGTCCTCCAGGGCCCGCTTGTTACGGCCGGTGACCATCAGTATGTCGGACAGCCCCGCGGAGGAGGCCTCCTCGACGACGTACTGGATGGCCGGCTTGTCGACGACGGGCAGCATCTCCTTCGGAGTGGCCTTGGTTGCCGGGAGGAAGCGGGTGCCCAGTCCGGCCGCGGGTACCACGGCCTTGGTTACCGGGATTCGGGAGTTGGTCGTCGTCATGCGTTTACCTTACTCAGGCACGTTTTCGCCCGGCCGAGCGCGGTCGACGGCTAGGACAGCACGTCGCGGGGCCCGGCCACGGCGGCAGGCGTATGGGAATTGACCGGCTGGGCGAGGGGGTCCCCGCCGGCACAGGGCGACAGACTACCCGGCTTTTTTGAACGGTCACGCTCGGCAGTCGCGTTGGGCTGCGCACCGGCGGCGGGCGGGGCGGCCGGCCGCGCCGCCGACCGGTCGCCGGGGCCCGGGCGGACCCGCCAGCAGTCGCCGCCGGCCGCCCTGGCCTCGGCGAGCGCGCGGTCGGCGGCGCGCAGCAGCACGGCGGCGTGGGTGCCGTCCTCGGGCAGCACGGCGACGCCGACGGCGGCGGTGAGGCCGTTGCCGTGCGCCGGGCGGGACTCGCGCGGGCCGGAGGACCAGTCGAGCAGCAGGTGCCGGCGGACCGACCAGACCAGGCGCTCGGCGACCTGCACGGCGCCCTCGGCGCCGGTGTCCGGCAGCACCACCAGGAACTCCTCGCCGCTGTAGCGGCCGAGGGTGTCGGCGCGGCGGATCTCCATCGCCAGCCGCTGGGCGAGGTCGCGCAGCACCGCACCGGCACGGCCGCGGCCGTGCTCGGCGACGACCGCGTCGAAGCCGGTGATCTCCAGCAGCAGCACGGCCAGCGGGCGCGGTCCTTCGGGCTGGTCGGTCCGCTCGGCGCGGCGGGCGCGCTCGATCTCGCGGTCCAGGGTGAGCTGCAGGTGGCGGTAGTTCCACACGCCGGTGAGCGGGTCGCAGGAGGCGGTGCGCTCCAGGTCGGCGCAGTGGGTCTCCAGTTCGGCGATCCGCTCGCGCAGCTGCTCCTGCCGGGCGGCGGCTTCGGCGCCGCCCCGGCGCAGCCGTAGCCCGAGCACGGTGGCGCCGGCCAGCGCGGGAGCGCTGAGCACGGCCAGGGCCTGGACCAGCAGCGGGGTGGACAATCGCGGCGGCCTTTCGCATGTCAGGCTCTGCGCGTCGATGGCGCCGGTCGGCGAGACCGGTCGGCGAGACCGGTCGGCGGCACAGCTCGACGACGCAGAGTTGCGGAGGATCCGATGCACAACGAGAAGAGCGATCTGAGGACACGGCTGTTGACCCGGCGCCGCGCACTCTCCGCCGACGGGCGCGCGGAGGCCGCGCACGCGCTGGCCGGGCACGCCGGGGAGCTGGCGGCGCCGGGCACCACCGTGGCCGCGTACGTGTCGGTGGGCGCCGAGCCCGGGACCAGGCCGTTGCTGGACGCGCTGCGGGCGCGCGGGGTGCGGGTCCTGCTGCCGGTGCTGCTGCCCGACAACGACCTGGACTGGGCCGCCTACCAGGGCCCGCAGGAGCTGGCCCCGGCCGGGCGCGGGCTGCTGGAGCCGGTCGGCCCGAGGCTCGGCCCGGAGGCGGTCACGGAGGCCTCGGTGGTGCTGCTGCCGGGCCTGGCGGTGGACCGGCGGGGGCTGCGGCTGGGCCGCGGCGGCGGCAGTTACGACCGGGTGCTGGCCCGGCTGGGGCGGGCGGGCGCGCGGCCGGTGCTGGCGGTGCTGCTGTACGAGCACGAGCTGCTGGACGAGGTGCC
>NZ_JBHWIJ010000380.1:0-2202 GCF_042732255.1 Kitasatospora sp. NPDC059803
CGCGGGGTTCCGGCCCCTCCGCCCGGGCGCGGTCAATCCCCCCGGCCCCCGTGCGGGGCCGGGGGGGGGGGGGGGGGCGCGGTGGGGCCGCCCCCCCCCCCCGACGCGTGCTCGGAGGGTGTCCGGGGTGGTTCGCGGCCGGTGCTGGGGGGCGCCGGGCGGTTGTCAGTGGGCTGGAGTACCTTCGTGCCGTTCACCAGCACGGGGCGGGACGACGGGGGCGCACCATGACCGACCTGATCACGGAGGAGCCGGTCGAGCTCCAGTTGGAGCGGTACCGGACGGAGCTGACGGGCTACTGCTACCGGATGCTCGGCTCGGTCTTCGAGGCCGAGGACGCGGTGCAGGAGACGATGGTCCGCGCCTGGCGGGGCCACCGCGGCTTCGAGGGCCGCGCCGCGCTGCGCTCCTGGCTGTACCGGATCGCCACCAACGTGTGCCTGGACGCGCTGAACGGCCGCAACAACCGGGCCCGCCCGATGGACCTGGCCGGCCCGGTGACGGTGGCCACCGCGAGCGACACCCAGCTGCCCGAGGTGACGTGGATCGGCCCCGCGCCGGACGGCCGGGTGCTGCCCGAGACGGGCGACCCGGCCGAGGTGGCGGCCCAGCGCGAGTCGGTGAAGCTGGCCTTCGTCGCCGTGCTGCAGCGCCTCGCGCCCCGGCAGCGGGCCGTGCTGATCCTGCGCGAGGTGCTCGGCTGGAAGGCCGCCGAGGTGGCCGAACTGCTCGGCGTCACGGTGGCCTCGGTGAACAGCGCGCTGCAGCGGGCGCGCGCGGTGCTCGCCGGGGACGGCGCCGCCGCCCGCCCGGCCCCCGCCCTGGACGACGACCACCGCGCGCTGCTCGACCGCTACGTCCGCGCCTTCGAGGCGTACGACATGGACGGCCTCGCCGCGCTGCTGCACGAGGACGTCACGCTCAACATGCCGCCGTACGCGATGTGGTTGCGGGGGCAGGGCGAGATCCGGGCCTGGATGCTCGGCCCGGGCCACGGCTGCCGCGGCTCCCGGCTGGTCCCGGTGACGGCCAACGGCGCTCCGGCCTTCGCCCAGTACCGGCCGAGCCCGGCGGGCGGGCACGAGCCGTGGGCGCTGATCGTGTTGGAGGTGTCAGCGGGCCGGATCACCGGGTTCACCAACTTCCTGGACACCGACGTGCTCTTCCCGCTGTTCGGCCTCCCGCCCCGGCTGGCCGCCGAGTAGGCCCTGTTCGGGCCGCCGGAGGTCGAGGGGGTCCACGCCCCCCGGCAGCAGGGCCGCGAGCCCGCTGAACGCGAGCAGTTCCCGCAGCGGGCCGCTCGCGTTCAGCAGCACCACGCCCACCCCGTGCCGAGCGGCGGCGAGCCGCAGCCGGGCGAGGGCGTCGACGACGGCCAGGTCGGGCGCGGTCAGCGCGCCCAGGTCGCAGGTCAGGTCGCAGGTCAGGGCGGGGGCGGTCGGGGGCTTCGGCGTGGTGTCCATGCTGCTTGGACCGGCCCGGCGGCCCGGGCTCATCGGCTCCGGCGGAACTTCTCGCAACCTCCCGGAGCTCCACCCTGGCCGAGGAGAGCGTGGGCCTGCGCTCCGCCCAGCGTTGAACCGACGGCCCAGCGCTGAACCGACGGCCCCGGGCGGGTCGGTGGCAGAGTGGGCGGTGCAGAACCACCGTGCCCCAGGAGGATCGCAGTGACGGCTGAGCCCTTGAAGTCCCGTGAGGAATGGTTGGCGTCCCTGCCCAGGATCTACGCGGCGGCGGGCTGCCTGCTGCGGGACGAGTCCGGCCGGATCCTGATCGTGAAGGCCGGGTACCGCGAGTACTGGCAGTTCCCGGGCGGCACGATCGACCTCGGCGAGGGCCCGGTGGAGTGCGCCTCGCGGGAGTTGTTGGAGGAGACCGGCATCGTCAGGGCGACCGGGGACCTACTGGCCATCTCCTGGACCCACCCCTCGTCCGAACTCGACCACCCGGCGCAGCACTTGATGTTCGACTTCGGCACCGTCCCGGACGGCACCCCCGTGACCGTCCCGGCCGGTGAACTGGACCGGCACCAGTGGGCCACCGTCGAGGAGGCGCTGGAACTCCTCGGCCCGGCCCGCTCGGTCCGGTTGCGGGCGGCGCTGGAGGCGGCCGCCGACGGCCGGGTGCGGATCGTCAGCACGCCCATCTCCGGCTTCTGAGTCCCGCCCCGGCCCAACCGACCGGCCCCGGGCGGGAGTTCCG
>NZ_JBHWIJ010000380.1:2212-7115 GCF_042732255.1 Kitasatospora sp. NPDC059803
CTCCCGAGGCACTCGCCCCCGCCCCGCCCCCCCGCCCGCGGCCCGGGGTGGGTCGCCCCCCGGGGCCCGGGCCCGTCTCACGCCTGCTCGGCGTTCCGGGCGGCGATGATGGCCTTGATGGCCTCGGAGGTGAAGGTCTCCGCCTCGGACTTCTCGACGCCGAGGCCGGCGAGCACGCCCGAGCCGTTCTCCAGCTCCAGCAGGGCGAGCAGGATGTGCTCGGTGCCGACGTAGTTGTGCCCGAGCTTCAGCGCCTCGCGGAAGGTCAGTTCCAGCACCTTCTTGCCCTGCGCGTCGTACGGGATCAGCGCGGGCACCTGCTCGGCGGCGGCCGGCAGGGCGGCGGCGGCCGCCTCCCGGACGGCCTCCGGGGTGATGCCCTGGGCGGCGAGCGCCTTGAGCCCGATGCCCTCCGGTTCGGCGAGCAGGCCGAGCAGGAGGTGTTCGGCGGTGATCTCGGCGTTGCCGGCCGCCCTGGCCTCCTCCTGTGAGGCCATCACGACGCTCCGGGCCCGGTCGGTGAACCGGGCGAAGCCCTGGCTGGGGTCGAGGTCGGTGGGGGTGCCCGGGTCCTTGGGGACGAACCGCTTCTGGGCGGCCTGCTTGCTGACGCCCATGCTGCGGCCGATGTCGGTCCAGGACGCGCCGGAGCGGCGGGCCTGGTCGACGAAGTGGCCGATCAGGTGGTCGGCGAGGTCGTCGAGGTGGTCGGCGGCGATGACCGCGTCGGACAACTGGTCGAGCGCGTCGGGGTGGACCTTCTTGATCGCGGCGATCAGGTCGTCGAGGCGCAGCGGAGTGGTGTTGGGAACGACGGGATTCTCCATGCGTCAACCGTAGGTTGTCGATCCCGGGTCGTCAACCATTGGTTGACGCTATGCGTGAGTAGTCTTCGGCGACCCCTGCGGAACGAAGGCGTCCGGTGGGCGGGCCGCGGATCCCGGCCCTGCCCGAGGCCGAGACGCCTCGCGAACTCAACTTCCAGGTGGCCGAGTTGAGGGAGCCGGTCTGGCCCGGAGGCCGCTACGCGGCGGGCAGCAGCCGGGCCCGGACGGCGGCGACCTCGGCAGGGGTGGCCCCGGCGGCGAGCAGGTAGCCCGCCGGGTCGAGGCCCTCCAGCGCGCCCGCCAGGGCGGCTTCGGCGGTGGTGCCGGCCTCGGCGAGCACCGCGTCGATCCGGTGGTACTGGTCCGGCAGGCCCAGCATCCCGTACAGCGGGCGGACGTTGGGGCCGCTGAGCTGGTAGTCCTCGACGATCGCGGCCCGCTCGACGCCGGCCAGGGCGAGCAGCAGCAGGGCCGCCAGGCCGGTGCGGTCGCGGCCGGCGCCGCAGTGCACGACCAGGCCGCCGGGGCGGGCGCCGGCGATGGCGGCGATCAGCGCGGCGGCGGCGTGCGGGCAGTGGTCCAGGTAGGGGCGGAGCGCGAGCGGGGTGCCGTCCAGCCGGCCGTAGGCCTCCCACCAGGCGGGGCCGGCGAGTTCGTCCAGCGGGACGCGGATCAGCTCGACGCCCTCGGGGAGCGGGAGGAGCGGCTTGTACTCCTCGGCGTTGCGCAGGTCGACCACGGTGCGGACACCGTGGTCGAGGAGGGCGTCCCAGCCCTCGGCGGTGAGGCGGTCCAGGTTGTCCGCCCGGACTATCGCCCCGCGGGTGGTCGGCCGGCCGGAGACGGTGGGCAGTCCGCCCAGGTCGCGGACGTTCAGGCAGCCGTCCCACACGAGGGTGCGGTCCTCGGTGGTGGTCAGCGCGTGCGTCCGGCTCATGGGGCCCCGTTTCCTCGACCGGGGGTCCCGTTACCCCCTCGTTATGAAGGACTCCCGGGAGATCCGGATGGTTCCGTGCTGTTCGGATCGCCGACACCCGGCGTTGGGGCCGGTTCGTGCGCCGTCCGGGGGCGGTGATGCTCCCCCGGGCGGCAGGTGGATGGCCGGTAGATGGCAGGCGAGCTCGGGCGGTGTCAGGCGGCGGTCGGGGCTTCGGTCTCGGCGGCGACCAGCTTCTCCATCGGATCGGCCGCGATCCGACCGAGCATCGCGCCGGCCGCGATCGCGCCGATCATGAACACGGTGGACAGCCAGGCCATGGTCGCCACCGGCAGGGTGAAGGCGCCGACCACCCGGGCGACGCAGTCGGCCAGCAGCGCGGTGCCCCAGACGCCCGCGAACACCCGCTCGTGGCGCCGGAAGGCCCGGGAGCCGGCCGCCCGGCCCTCGACCAGCCGCTGCCAGGCGGCGGCTCGGTCGCGCTTGCCCTTGGTGAGGAAGGGCATCAGCACCGGGGTCATCACCGACCGGCCGACCAGCGCCGAGATCAGGACGGCCAGCGCCACGGTGCCGCTCAGCCCGCCGTCCTTGGCGATCATCAGCCGGGCGTCGCCGGTGACGAAGGTGAGGGCCAGGCCCGCCAGGTTCACGGTCAGCATCAGCGCGGCCCACAGGTTGAGCCTGTGCTCGCGCAGCAGGCCGAGCGCGGTCCGGGCGGCCGGGATGGCGCTGCTCCACGCCAGCGCGGCGAACACGCTCAGGTCGCAGACCGAGTGCAGCAGGTAGTAGCCGGCCAGCGGGGCGACCACGTCGATGGCGAGCGGGCGGAGCCCGGAGGCCGACGGGTTCGGGGTCGCGCCGGCCTCGGCGGTGGTCGCGGCGGTGATGGTGACGGTCCGGTTCACGGCGGGTTCCTTCCCTGCTGGTGGCCGCGGGCCGCTGCCCGCGTCGTGCCTCCAGTGTTTCCGTCCGACCCTCCGTCAGAGCAGTGCCGTCCGTTGCGGGATCCGCGTGACAGCTGTCATGGTGCGGGCCGTGACAGCCGCTCCGACCTGCGACTTCTCCCGGCTCGCGGGGTCGCGTTCGCCCGGATGGCCCATGATGTGGCGGGTGCAGAGTGCAGAGCGCCCCGGAGCGGGCACCGGCAGCCCCGTCGGCCGGTCCGGACCAGTCCCTTCCGTCGGCCCCCCAGCGGGGCGGGGCCCCGGGCCCGGCGATCTTTCCCGGGGCGTGGGGGGCGCCCAGGCCGGGGACGAGGAGGCGTTCCGGCTGCTGTTCCGGACCGTCCAGCCGGGCCTGCTGCGCTACCTGCGGGTCCTGGTCGGCGGCCGCCCCGAGGACGCCCAGGACGCCGAGGACATCGCCTCCGAGACCTGGCTGCAGATCGCCCGCGACCTGGGCGGCTTCTCCGGTGACGGGGACGGCTTCCGCGGCTGGGCCGCCACCGTCGCGCCCCACGGCGCCCTCGACCACCTGCGCGCCCGGCGCCGCCGCCCGGTCGCCGACCTGCCCTTCGAGTACCTGGCCGGGCTGGCCGCCGGGGACGACACCGCGGGCGCCGCGCTGGCCACCGTCGGCACCGCCGACGCGCTGGCGCTGATCTCCCGGCTGCCGCGCGACCAGGCCGAGGCCGTCCTGCTGCGGGTGGTCATGGAGCTGGACGCCGAGAGCGCCGCCCGGGTGCTCGGCAAGCGAGCCGGCAGCGTCCGGATGGCCGCCCACCGGGGGCTGCGGAAACTGGCCACGCTGCTGGAGCAGTCCTTCGCGGCCGGGGTCGGGATCCCCGCCGCGCGCGAGGCCGAACCGGCCGTGCGGCGGCCCGGCCGGCGCCGTACCGAGGGGCCCGTCGAGGAACCCGCCGAGGAAACCGCGGGGAAGGCCGCCGGGAAGCCCACGGGGAAACCCGCGGGAAAGCCTGCGGGAAAAAGTTCTCCGCAAGGTGTGACAGAACGCCGGGCCGCGACGCTGAAGGACATGAGATGAGCACCAACCGATCCCGTCGGATCGACCGTGACGCTGCCGAGCATCTGCTCGGCGGTGCCGTGGGCGGCCCGCCGGCCGGGCAGGACGCCTCGCTCACCGGACCGGACGGCGGTCCCGGGCCGCTCGCCCGGATCCTCGCCGCGGCCGCCGCCCCGGCGACGGCCGACGAACTGGCCGGGGAGCAGGCCGCCCTGACCGCGTTCCGGGAAGCGCGTCTCACGCCCGACCCCGTAGTGACCACACCCGTCCGGAGACGATCGATGGCAACCGCCGCGCTGGCCAGGGCCTTCAGCACGAAGGCCACTGCCGCCGTGCTCGGCGCCACCGCGCTGTGCGGGGTCGCGGTCGCCGCCGGCACCGGCAACCTGCCGTCCCCGCTGGGCGGCGGGTCCGGCGCACCCGAGCACGCGCTCGCCGCCGCGGGCGGGCCCTCCGGCAGTGCGCCCGGCACCGCGTCCGCCGATGCGTCGGCCGATGCGTCGGCCGGTTCGTCCGCCACCTCGCCCGGCAGTGCCGCGCCCGGCACCTCGTCCGTCCGCCCGTCCGGCGGCTCCGCCTCGGGCGGCCCGCAGTTGGTCGGACCGTCCACCGCCGCGAAGCCCGGCACCCCCTCCACCGATACCGACGGCGACGGCGACGCCGAGGGGCACGGCGCCCGGCCGCTCGCGCCCGGACTGGTCGCCCTCTGCCACGGCTTCGCCGACTGGTCGGGCCGGGGCGAGCGGTCACCGGCCACCGAGCCGCGGTTCGGCCCGCTGGTCGCGGCGGCCGGCGGGGCGGAGAAGGTGGCGGACTACTGCGCGGAGGCGCTCGGCGACGAGGACGACGACCGTCCGGGCGCCACCGCACAGCCCCACGAACCCGGCCGGCCCACCCCCGGCCCTGGCGTGGGCAAGGGGAACACCGAGGACGGCCGGGGCAACGGGCAGGACAAGAACAAGGGCAACGGCCAGGACAACGGTCAGGACAAGGGCCAAGAGAAGGGCCAGGACAAGGGCAACGGCGGCAACGGGGCCAAGCCCGGCCGGTCCGGCGTGACCGTCCCGGCGCCGCCGAGCGCGCCGCCCCTGCCCGACGTCCGCCCGAGCAGGACCGACCGGCCCCAGCCGCGCCCCGAGCCCCAACAGGGGCCGGGGGGAAACCCGCACAACGCCGG
>NZ_JBHWIJ010000381.1:0-7105 GCF_042732255.1 Kitasatospora sp. NPDC059803
GGCGCTGGTCGCTGCGGTCAGCCGCTCAGCACCTCAGCGCCCCAGCGCCCCAGCGCCCCAGCCGCTCAGCGCCGCCCGGAGCGGCGGTCACCCGAGGCGTCGCCGCCGGTCAGGCCCGCACGGCGCAGCGCGTCCGCCATCGCACTGTTCGCCAGCGACGCGCCACCGCCGGAACCGCCCGAGCCGCCCGAGCCGCCCGAACCGCCGGAACCGCCCGAGCCGCCGCCCTGGCCGCGCCGGTCCTGGCCGCCGCCCCGGCGCTCCTGGCGCGGCGGGCGGGCCTGCCGCTCGCCGCGCTCACCGCCCCGGCCCCGGTCGCCACCGCGCTCGCCGCGCTCGCCCCGGTCACCGCGGTCGCCGCCCCGGTCGCGACCGACCTCGTCGTCCAGCCGCAGGGTCAGTCCGATGCGCTTGCGCGGCACGTCCACCGAGACGACCCGGACCTTCACGATGTCGCCCGGCTTGACCACCTCGCGCGGATCCTTGACGAAGGTCCTCGACAGCGCCGAGACGTGCACCAGCCCGTCCTGGTGGACGCCCACGTCGACGAAGGCGCCGAACGCGGCCACATTGGTGACCACACCCTCCAGCACCATCCCGACCTCCAGGTCGCCGATCTTGTCGACGCCCTCCTTGAAGGTCGCGGTGCGGAACGCCGGGCGCGGGTCGCGGCCCGGCTTGTCCAGCTCGCCGAGGATGTCGGTGACGGTCGGGATGCCGAAGACCTCGTCGGCGAAGTCGCCCGGGCGCAGGGCCCGCAGCCGTTCGCCGTTGCCGATCAGCCCGCTCAGCTCCCCGCCGGTGGACGCCAGGATCCGGCGCACCACCGGGTACGCCTCGGGGTGCACGCTGGAGGCGTCCAGCGGGTCGTCGCCGTCGGGGATGCGCAGGAAGCCCGCACACTGCTCGAAGGCCTTCGGGCCCAGCCGGGAGACGTCCTTGAGCTGCCGGCGGGTGCGGAACGGGCCGTTGGCGTCGCGGTGGGCCACGATGTTGTCGGCGAGCGTGCCGGTGATGCCGGAGACCCTGGTCAGCAGCGGCGCCGAGGCGGTGTTGACGTCCACGCCCACGGCGTTGACGCAGTCCTCGACCACCGCGTCCAGCGAACGGGAGAGCTTCACCTCGCTCAGGTCGTGCTGGTACTGGCCGACCCCGATCGACTTCGGGTCGATCTTGACCAGTTCGGCCAGCGGGTCCTGGAGGCGGCGGGCGATCGAGACCGCGCCGCGGATCGACACGTCCAGCTCCGGCAGCTCCTGCGAGGCGAAGGCGGAGGCCGAGTAGACCGAGGCGCCCGCCTCGCTGACCATCGCCTTGGTGAGGTTCAGCTCGGGGTGGCGCTTGAGCAGGTCCTCGGCGAGCTTGTCCGTCTCCCGGGAGGCGGTGCCGTTGCCGATCGCCACCAGGTCGACGTCGTGCTTCTTCGCCAGCGCGGCCAGGGTCGCGAGCGCGGCGTCCCACTTGTTGGCGGGCTGGTGCGGGTAGATCGTGTCGTACGCGACGACCTTGCCGGTGGCGTCCACCACCGCGACCTTCACCCCCGTCCGGAAGCCCGGGTCCAGACCCATGGTGGCGCGGGTGCCGGCCGGCGCGGCCAGCAGCAGATCGCGCAGGTTGGCGGCGAACACCCGCACCGCCTCCTCCTCCGCCTCGGCCCGCAGCCGCGACCGCAGGTCGATGCCGAGCCGGACCAGGACGCGGGTGCGCCAGGCCCAACGGACGGTGTCGCCCAGCCACTTGTCGGCCGGGCGGCCGTGGTCGGCGATGCCGAAGCGGGCGGCGATCCGCCGCTCGTAGTCGTTCTCGCCGGGCAGATCGCCCTCCTCGCCGTCGTACGGCGAGAGGTCGAGGTCCAGCACCTCCTCCTTCTCGCCGCGCAGCATCGCCAGGATGCGGTGCGAGGGAAGCTTGGTGTACGGCTCGGCGAAGTCGAAGTAGTCGGCGAACTTGGCGCCGTCCTGCTCCTTGCCGCCACGCACGGTGGCCACCAGCCGGCCCCGGGTCCACATCCGCTCGCGCAGCGAACCGACCAGGTCGGCGTCCTCCCCGAAGCGCTCCACCAGGATCGCCCGGGCGCCCTCCAGCGCGGCGGCCGGCTCGGCCACGGACTCGTTCAGGAACCGGGCGGCCAGCGCCGCCGGATCCTGCGAGGGATCGGCGAGCAGCGTCTCGGCCAGCGGCTCCAGGCCCGCCTCACGGGCGATCTGCGCCTTGGTTCGCCGCTTCGGCTTGAACGGCAGGTAGATGTCCTCCAGCCGGGCCTTCGAATCGGCGGCCAGCACCTGCGCGCGCAGCGCGTCGTCCAGCTTGCCCTGGGCCCCGATCGACTCCAGGACGGCCGCCCGGCGCTCCTCCAGCTCCCGCAGGTAGCGCAGCCGCTCCTCCAGGGTGCGCAGCTGGGCGTCGTCCAGGGAACCGGTGACCTCCTTGCGGTAGCGGGCCACGAAGGGCACGGTCGCGCCGCCGTCGAGCAGCTCGACCGCGGACTTCACCTGCCCGTCGCGAACGCCCAGTTCCTCGGCGATCTTGCGCTCGATCGCCTGCTGGGCCTGCCGGGCCACCTGTTCGACTGGCGTGGTCACGAAGCCGGTCACCTTCTCCTTCAGTGCTTTCGCCGTACGCCCTGCATTCTGGCAGGTGCCGGGGACAGCTCCCGGCCGCACCCGGGGCGGCCGGGCGTGGCGCCCTCCGCCCGCGACCCCAACCAGACTCAAGCAGTGCCCCGTTGCGCCTTCCTACGCTGACGCGCATGGACACCTCCCCCGCACTGGACGCCTCCCGCCCGCCGGACGCCGCCCGGCTGGACGAACTCGCCGCCGCCAAGTACCTGCTGTTCACCACCCACCGCAAGAACGGCACCCCCGTGCCCACCCCGGTCTGGGTGGCGCGCGACGGCGACGCGCTGGTCTTCACCACCGTCACCCGCACCGGCAAGGTCAAGCGGCTGCGCAACCGCTCCGACGTGCTGGTCGGGCCGAGCGACATCCGCGGCACCCTGCTCGGCGAGCAGGTCCCGGCCACCGCCGTCCTCGACCCCGGCCGCGCGCCCGCCTACCGGAAGCTGCTGCGCCGCAAGTACGGGCTGCTGTGCGCGATCGCGCTGACCGCGAACGTGCTGCGCTTCGGCAAGGGCGGGACGATCGGCGTGCGGGTCACGCTGAACTGAGGCCGGCCGTACGCATTCCGGGAATCCGCTGAAGGGCACCGATCCGCGCTGTACGCTGCCGGGCATGTGCGCTGCCACCCGGATGCACCCCGACGGACTGGTCATCGACGCGGCCCTGGTACGGCGGTTGATCTCCGCCCAGTTCCCGGACTGGGTCGGCCTGCCGGTCACACCGGTCACCTCCACCGGGACGGACAACGCGATGTTCCGCCTCGGGCCCGAACTCGCCGTCCGGCTCCCCCGGGTGGAATGGGCGGCCGGGGACGTCCGCCGCGAGAAGCAGTGGCTGCCCGCGCTGGCCCCCCGACTGCCACGGCCGATACCCGCCCCGCTCGCGGTCGGCCGGCCCGCCGCCGGCTACCCCTGGGAGTGGTCGGTGCTCCGCTGGTTCGAGGGCGCCAACCCGGTCGCCGGCGCCCTCGCCGCCCCCGGCGCACTCGCCCGCGACCTCGCCGCCTTCGTCAACGCCCTGCGCGCCGTCAACCCGGCCGGCGGCCCGGCCGGCCACCGCAGCGTCCCGCTCGCCTCCCGCGACGGCGCCACCCGCGCGGCCATCGCCCAACTCGCCGGAGCGGTCGACACCCACGCCGCAACCGCCCTGTGGGACAAGGCGCTTCGCCTCTCCGAGTACGCCGGCCCGCCCTCCTGGATGCACGGCGACCTCACCCCCGGGAACCTCCTGCTCGACCGGTCCGGCCGGCTCGGCGCCGTCCTCGACTTCGGCCTGATGGGCGTCGGCGACCCCACCGCCGACCTGATCGTCGCCTGGAACCTGCTGCCCGCCTCCGCCCGCCCCGCCTTCCGCGCCGCCCTCCGCGCCGATGACGCCATGTGGGCCCGCGGCCGCGCCTGGGCCTTCTCCATCGCGCTGGTGACAATCCCCTACTACCGTCACACCAATCCGGGCCTCACCGCCAACGCCCGCCACGTCGTCCGCGAGGTACTCGCCGACCGCAGCACCTGACCGGGCACTGCCGCCCGACCAGCAGGGCGGCACTCCCGCCGCCGCCGTCGGCGACCGTTGCTATGGTTCTCCCCGCCACTACGGGTAGGGGGACGACTTGGCACGCAGAAGCAGTGTGATCGACGTCAGAGTGAGCCGGCGGGTGCTGTGGGTGGGCGGCGACGCCTATCCGCTCCACAACATCGCCCGGGCCCGGCAGTTCCAGCTGCTGCCGCCCAAGCGCGCGCGGGTGATCATCCGGTTCGTCCGGCAGGTGATCGGCCTGCTGGTGGCCACCGCCCTCCTCGGTTCGCTGCTCGGGAGCGGCGCGAACCAGGAGACGACCAAGAACGTGATCGGCGTGGTGGCGCTCGTGCTCTTCGCGGCCAGCCTCTACCGGCTGGTCAAGCGGCTGCAGATGCGCACGGTCTACCAGCTGATCATCGAGACCTCCAGCTCCTCGAACACGGCGGTGGTCAGCCACGACGCCCAGCAGGTCGGCAACCTGATCCAGCTGATCATGGAAGCGATCGACAACCCGCTGGCCGAGTTCGCGCTCCAGGTGGAGAACGTCCACATCGGCGACCAGATCAACCAGTACGGCGACCACAACACCGGAAAGAAGGTCAGCCTGTGAGCGGCGGCATCCACTTCGGGGACTCGGTCACCCAGCACGGCGACCACAACATCGGCATCATCAAGCACCAGGGCCCGGCCGACCCGCAGACTGCGATGCGCGAACTCATCGCCGCCGTACGCCAGTTGCGCGAGCAGGTGCCGGCCGAGGACCGCGAGGTGCTGGACGAGTCGCTGGCGGACCTCGGCAACGGGCAGGCCACCCCGCCCGCCACCCTGCGCCGCGCCCTGCGCAACATCTCCGGCGTCGCCGCCCTCGCCGCCGCCGGCGCCCCGGTGGTGGAGTCGATCCGCCGCATCCTGGACTCGCTGAGTTCCTGAGAGGCGGCGGGCGGCCAGCCCGAAAGTCATACCGGGTCAGAGACCTTCCTCAGTCAAGGAATCCTGCTAGCCTGACGCCATGAGCGGACTGCGGGAACGGAAGAAGGAGCGGACGCGGCGGGCGATCTCCGAGGCCGCGATCGCGCTCTTCCTGGAGCGCGGCTTCGACCCGGTCTCGGTGGCGGACGTCGCGGCCGCCGCCGAGGTGTCGAAGCCGACGCTGTTCAGCTACTTCTCCACCAAGGAGGACCTGGTCGTCCACCGCTTCGCCGACCACCAGGACCAGGCCGCCGGCGTGGTCCACGGCCGGGCGGCCGGCGAACCGGTGCTGGCCGCCCTGCACCGGGACTTCCTGGACGGGCTCGCCCGGCGCGACCCCATCACCGGGCTCAACGACGACCCCCGGGTCCTGGCGTTCAGCGATCTCGTGCACTCCACGCCGAGCCTGAAGGCCCGGGGCGCCGAATACCTCGCCCGCGCCGAACAGTCCCTCGCCCGGGCGCTGCACGAGGCCCCCGACCTGGCCCCGCCCCGGCGCCTCACCGCACCCCTCCTCGCCGCCCAGGTCACCGCCGCCCAGCGGGTCCTCGCCGAACACAACTGGCACCGGATCCGGGACGACGGCCAGACCGCCGACGAACTCCACTTCGAGGCCGCCACCAACGCCGACCGCGCCTTCGAACTCCTCACCGCCGGCTACGAAGGCGCCGCCGGGCACCCGGGGCCCACCGGGCGCCGGGGCCCCGCCTAACACGGAGGCCCCACCGGGCATCGGGGGCCCGCCGGCCCCACGGGCACCGCTGGTTAGAGTGCCGCGCATGACAATGCGTCAGCTCACCTTCGAACGGCTGCACAACTTCCGCGACCTGGGCGGCCACCCCGCCGCCGACGGCCGGTCCGTCCGCCGGGGCCTGCTCTACCGCTCCGACTCACTCGGCAAGCTCACCTCGCCCGCCGACCTCGACCGGCTCCAGGCCCTCGGCGTGCGCACCGTGATCGACCTCCGCTACCCCTGGGAGATCGCCGCCAAGGGCCGGGTGCCCGACTACGAGGGGCTGGTCTACCACAACCTCTCGATCGAGCACCGCCCCTACGACCAGGCCGAGATCGACCCGGACGTCGACCCCTGGCGGTACCTCGCCGACCGCTTCGCCGAGGTCGCCGAGGACGGGGTGGAGGAGATCCACGAGGCCCTGGAGGTGATCGCCGCCGCCGAGGAGCCCGTGGCCTTCCACTGTGCCTCCGGCAAGGACCGCACCGGGCTCATCGCCGCCCTCGTCCTCACCCTGCTCGGCGTCTCCGAGGACGACATCGCCGCCGACTTCGCCCTCACCGAGCTGGCCACCCCGCACCTCATCGCCGAGTGGCACGCCGCCCACCCCGGCCGCACCCTGCGCTGGCCCGGCTACGGACGCGCCCCCGAGACGGTCATCCGCCTCGCCCTCGCCGACCTCGCCGCCCGCCACGGCTCGGTCGAGGACTACGCCACCGTCACCCTCGGCTTCTCCCCCGCCCGGATAGCCGCCCTCCGCTCGCGCCTGCTCACGGCCTGACCTTGCCCGACGGGCCGTCAACGGCCAAGAAGATGAAGGGAGTTCACTCGAACACAGGTTGACCTAAACATGTCATGTCGCATTGCCCCCGCCTTCGCCGCGCTGCCAGGATCGGGCCACTGCCCAGACGAACCAACGGGAGAAAACCATGAGGATGCGTTCCGTTCTGCCCGTCGCCCTGCTGGCCGTGGCCGGCCTGTTCGCCGGCGTCAACACCGCCTCGGCGGCGGGGTACCCCGGCTACCAGTGCTTCAAGACCGCTGACCGCGTCGAGTACTGCAGCGACGCCAAGGTCAAGAACCACACGGCGGGCTCCAACTGGATCAAGACCTGCCCGGCCGACGTCGTCGCGCACATGGGCAAGCCGTACATCGCGGCGAAGCGCCCCTCCGCAGCGCACAGCTGTTAGCACCGGGCGCCAGGAACACCGGGCCCGGCCGGGGGCCGCCGGGCGGGGGGGGGGGCCCCGGGGGGGGGGGGGGCGCG
>NZ_JBHWIJ010000382.1:0-7079 GCF_042732255.1 Kitasatospora sp. NPDC059803
GCCGGTGCGTCCAGGCGGGATGCCTGGGGGCACCTCCCGGCCGCCAGGCTGGGGGAGCGTCGCGCGCCCGGCGGGAATTGTCAGACACGCCCTAGAACTTGAGGCCGCCGAGCAGGCTCGCCAGGCTGGCACCGCCGGCGGTGATGCTCGGGGCGATCGAGGAGCCGGCGACGTAGAAGCCGAAGAGGGCGCAGACGACGGCGTGGGAGACCTTTAGCCCGTCCCTGCGGAAGAACAGAAAGGCGATGGTGCCGAACAGGACGATGCCGGAAATCGAGAGGATCACGTTCTGCTCCTCGGGGAGGGGGGACGGGGACGGTGTTACGGAAAGTGCGCTAATCGTGACAAAAAGTAATAGATGATGGAACGGTGCAAATGGGTGGTTTCCCGTTCAACGTCGCCCTGGAGTTCGGGCGAAGGCGGGCGGACCGGCCGGGGTGGGGCCGTGTCCCGCGCAGTTCCAGCGCGGCGAGGCATTCCCGCCGGGTGGGCGGGAGGTTTCCGGGGGGTCGGGGAAGTTCGCCCGGATGGCCGCCGTTCGAGGGCCGCCATCCGCCATCCGGATGCGCGCTGGCCCGGCCCGGCACCCGGCCGCTACGGTGCGGTACGCGCAGCTCCTCCAGCCGCACTCCGCCACCGCGGCTCCGCCACCCGCAGAGCCCGCAGAACCCACAGACCGGAAAGGCCGCCCGCCATGACCGACGCCGCCAACCAGCAGCCCGCCGACGCTCCCGGCGCCCCCGACGCCGAGGTGATCGCCCTGGCCGGAAAGCTCTTCGACGCCGCCCGCGCCGGCGAGACCGACACCCTGGCCGCCTACGTGGACGCCGGTGCGCCCGCCGACCTCACCAACGACCGCGGCGACACCCTGCTCATGCTCGCCGCCTACCACGGCCACGCCGCCACCGTCGAAGCCCTGCTGGCGCGCGGCGCCGACCCGAACCGCGCCAACGACCGCGGCCAGACCCCGCTCGCCGGCGCCGTCTTCAAGGGCGCCGAGGACGTGCTGACCGTCCTGCTGGACGGCGGCGCCGACCCCACCGCCGGCACCCCGAACGCCGTCGACACCGCACGGATGTTCGGCAAGAACGAGCTGGTCGCCCGTTTCGAGGCCCGCTGATCCAGGTCGTAGGCTCTTCCCTCATGAAGAGCACCACCATGGAGGCCGGAACCGTCGAGTTCCGCGTCACCGGCTACGCCCACCCCGACGCCCAGGCCCTGTCGGCGGAGGTGCAGCAGGAGTACGTCCGCCGCTACGGCGACCCCGACGAGACCGTGCTGCACCTCGACGACTTCGACTCGCCGGCCGGCCTGTTCCTGATCGCCTACCTCGACGGCCGGCCGGTCGCCTGCGGGGGCTGGCGGGCCAAGCAGGCCGGGCCGGACGGGCTGCGCGACGGCGACGTCGAGCTGAAGCGGATGTTCGTGGTCCCCGCCGCCCGCGGCCGTGGCCTGGCCCGGGCGGTGCTGCGCCGCCTGGAGCAGACCGCCGCCGAGGCCGGCCGCACCCGCGTCATCCTGGAGACCGGCACCGAGCAGCCCGAGGCCGTGGCGCTGTACGGGTCCGAGGGGTACGCGGCGATCCGGAAGTTCGGCATCTACCGCGATCACCCGCAGAGCATCTGCCTCGGCAAGGAACTGCCCGCGGCGGCCTGACCGGCCCGCCCGGCGGGTAGGCTCACGACACCTCTGAGGGGGGACGATGAGCCAGCAACCGCCAGGATTCGACCGGCTCCCCGCCCTGGCCGCGCCCGGCGGGGAGCTGGACCAGCTGGTCCGGGGCGGCGTGCGCACCGTCGGGGCCGGCGCCGTCTGGGCCGTCGGCGATGCCGGAGGGGCGCTCGGCGGCGGCGCGCACGGCGTGCTCGGGCAGGGCCCGTACGCCCGGCTCGCCCCCGGGCCGGACACCCGGTACGACCTCGCCAGCCTCACCAAGATCGTCGCCCTCTGGCCCTGCGCCGGAGTGCTCCGGCAGGCCGGGCGGCTCCCGCTCGACGAACCGCTCGGCCGCTGGTGGCCGCCTGCCTCCGGGCACCCCGTCGGCGCGGTGACGGCCCGTCAACTCCTTGCGCACACCGCCGGAATGCTCCCGCACACCGGATTCGAGCAGCTCTACGGGCGCGACCTCGCGGCGATCCGGGCCGGGGTGATCGCCGCCCCGCTGCACCGCGCGCCCGGCACGGCCGTCGAGTACACCGACCGCGCCGCCGTCCTGCTCGGCTACCTCGTCGAGGACCTCGGCGGCGCGCCGCTGGACGAGCTCGCCACCCGCTGGATCTGGCGGCCGCTCGCCATGGCCGACACCCGGTACGGGCCGCTCGGCCCCGCCGACACCGCCCGCACCGCACCCACCGAGTATGACCCGCAGGCCGGGAGCCACCTGTGCGGCGTCGTCCACGACCCCTCGGCCCGGCTGCTCGGCGGCGTCTGCGGCAACGCCGGGGCCTTCTCCACCGCCCGCGACCTCGCCCGCTTCCTCGCCGCGCTGCTCGCCTCGCCGCCCCAACTGCCCTGGGGCGAGGCCTGGATCGCCGAGTCGCTGCGCGAGCAGACCGGCGGTCTCGCCCCCGCCCGCGGCCTGTCCTGGCTGCACGCCCCCGGCACCGACCCCGCCGAGGGCACCTTCGTCCACTACGGCTTCACCGGCACCGGCATCTGGATCTCCCGGCGGCTCGGCCGCTGGGCGCTGCTGCTCACCAACAAGGTCCACTACGACCGCGGCGTCCAGCCGCTCACCGACCTGCGCAACGCCTACCGGCGGGCGGTCTTCGGGTAGGAGCTCTCGTGCGTCGAGTACCCGATCGGGTGGATTAGGTACGAACCGCCGGATCCGGCACGGGGGTTGCGGCAGAGTAACCACCGCGACGGGGCACCGGCGGAGGAGGCGCGATGACGGACACCTGGCTCTCGGAACAGGACTGGCTGGCCGGGCTGCTGCGCGCCTACGTCGGCTGCAGCGTGCTGCTCACCGGCGAAGGCGGCGACGTCCTGCTGCTGAAGGCCAGTTACCGCGCCCAGTGGCAGTTCCCCGGCGGCGGGATGGACCCGGGCGAGGGCCCCGCCGAATGCGCCGCCCGCGAACTGCGAGAGGAGACCGGGCTGGTGGCCGGCGAGCTGCGGCTGCTCGTCGTCGAGTGGCGCGACCCGATCCCGGGCCAGGGCGAACACGCCCACCCCGCCGTGCAGTTCATGTTCGACGGCGGAACGGTCCCGGCCGGCGCGACCATCCGGGTGCAGGCCGAGGAGATCGCCGAGTACGGGTACTTCACCCCCGCCCGGGCGGCCGCACTGCTGCACCCCTGCGCGGCGCGCCGGCTCACCCGGGCCCTGGCGGCCCGGCGGACCGGCGCCACCGCGCTGCTGCACTCCACGGGGTACGTCGGCTGACGGACCGTCAAATATGCCAGCCGGTCAGGCCCGTCAGGCCAGCGTGCTCCAGTAGTACCAGAACCGGTTGAGGATCAGCAGCGCGATCACCGCCGCCCACAGCACCGGCACCGCCCAGTGGTAGCGCGCGGCCTCCCGCACGACCGGCCGCAGCCGCGGGCCCACCGGGATCACCCCCGTCCGGAGGTTGTGCAGCGTCGTGTACCAGAACAGCACCACCACCGTCGCCCACACCACCATGCAGTACGGGCACAGCGCGCCGATCCGGTACAGCGCCTCGTCGATCAGCCAGTGCACGAACACCACACCCAGCAGGGTGCCCGCGTGCAGGCCCAGCCAGAACCAGCGCCGGTACGCGGCACCGGCCAGCAGCCCCGCCCCGACCGCCGCCAGCGCGCCGAAGGCGGCCAGCCCGAGCAGCGGGTTCGGGAACCCGAAGACCTCCGCCTGCTCGGTGCGCATCACCGAACCGCAGCTGATCACCGGATTGAGGTTGCAACTGGGGACGTAGGACGGGTTCTCCAGGATGCGGAGCTTGTCGAAGGTCAGGACGGCCGAGGCGGCCAGCCCGATCAGCCCGCCGAGGAACAGCAGCAGGGAGAACACCCGGCCCGCGCCGACCGGCGCACGGCCGGCGTCGCCGGGGGCGGGAGGGGAGAGGTGCACAGAGGTAGCGGCGGTCATGGCAGCACACTCCGGTGGCTGGGAGGAGCCGGCCCGGCCGGGGTTCGGCCGGGCCGGTGGTGCCCTGCTTACTTCAGGCCGGCGGCCTGCTTGACCTGGGCGGTGAACTGCTCCGGCGTCACCGTGGACTGGCCGCTGAACAGCGTGATCGGCTTGCCGTCCACCTTGACCGTCGGGGTGCCCGTCACCCCGCTGCCGTTGAACGCCTCCGCGACCTTCGCCGCCCACGGCGCGTACGTCTTGTCGGTGACGGCCTTCACGAAGGCGTCCGTCTTCAGCCCGGGCACCGGGCCGGCCAGGTCGAGGATGTGGTTGACGTTGCCGAAGTCGTCCTTCCGCTCGTCGGGCTGGTTGGCGTACAGCACGTCGTGGAACTGCTTGAACTTGTCCACGCCCTCGTTCAGCGCGGCGCCCGCGGCGGCCAGCGCGGTGCGCGAGCCCTTGCCGCCGAGGGCGTTGTCCAGGAACGCCGCCAGGTGGAACTCCACCTTGACCGAGCCGTCCTCGGTCAGCTTCTTGACCGCCTCGCCGTTCGCCGCCTCGAAGTGCTTGCAGACCGGGCAGCGGAAGTCCTCGTACACCTCCATGGTGTGCGGGGCGTCGGCCTTGCCGTAGGTGATCACCGTGCCGTCCGGGCCGGAGGCGTTCGCCGGGACGACCAGCTCCGTCGGCGCGGCCGCATCGGCGGCCGCCGTCGAGTCCTTCTTGCCGGACGCCGAGTTGATCGCGACCGCCGCTCCGCCCGCGAGGGCGAGCACCGCGACTGCGGACACCGCCACGACGATCCGCTGGCGGCGCTTCGACGCCGCCTGCTCGATGCGCTGCGCCTCCTGGATCCGCTCACGGGCACTGATGCGCTTGGCCTGCTGCTTGCTGGGGGTCTGAGCCATGGAAGGCAACTCCTGTACGCGGCGCGCGGATGCGCGCGGGAAACCGCACCGGGTGCGGCGGGATCGAGTGAACGCGGGAGTTGTGCGCGCTGCCTGCGGACGAACGTGCGCGGCGGCCCTACGGCCTCGGGCGGGTCAGCAGGCAGGCGCGAGAACCGGCGGACCACGCCGGGGAGCCGGGCTCAGCACCACGTCCTCGCGGCGCGGCCGCTCGCGGTCCGACACCGGCAGCGGCACCCGCAGCACCGGCCGAACCGGAGCCGGGAGCAGCAGCAGGACCAGGGCGCGCAACGGGCGGGCCAGCGACTGGCGCAGCGCGCGCAGCGACCGGGCCAGGCCCGACAGGGCGGCGTCGCCCAGCCGCAGCCAGGCCGCGGCGGCCAGCGCGATCACCAGGTGCACCAGCAGGAGCAGCACCTGGGTCGCCGCCGGGGCCAGCGGCCCCACATGGCCCAGCGGACCGGCCAGCAGCGACCCGTCCACCGAACCGCCTCCACACACCAGCAGGTTCACACCGCGCGCGGGCACGTGCTCGGACAGGATCGGCCCACAGCCGGCCTGCCCCAGGTTGAACGTCGTGTTGAGCAGCAGCTCGACCGGCACCAGCACGCTGGAGATGTGCAGCAGCCGCCGCTCCCCGCCGGCCAGCGCGGCCGCGACCAGGAAGACGACGGCGGTCGCGGCCGCCACCAGCGAGAGCGGCAGCGGGCGACCCGTGATGACCACCTGGCCCAGCGCGGACAGCGGCACGGCGAGCGCGGTGAACACCGCGGCCCGCAGGGCCCTGATCGCATGGGTGGAGGTCGTCACGTCCCGGAGTATGCCACGACGCTTACATCCGGCACGAGGGCGCGTACCCGGGGAGTGGAAGCGTTGCCCGCCGGAGGCCGTTCGTTCACCCGCCTGACGCCCGCTCAGCCGGGACCGCTTCGCTGTTCGTGCGGGTCGGCGGCGTGTGCGCCGAGCGGTCGTCCTGGGCCTGGCTCGTCCCCGTCCCGGGCCTGCTCGTTCCCGTCGCGGTCCTGGTCGTCGTCGTGCGCCCGGACCCGTAGCCTGGAAGGCGTTCCCGGCGACCCCGATGAGGGGGTGAGCGCTCATGGCGCGACCCGCCACCACGGTGGGGCAGGTGCTGCTGGACCGCCTCGGCGCGCAGGCGGCGGTACTGGCCGGCCTCGACGACGCCGTCCGGGCGGACGAACCGGACGCGGTGCACCGGATGCGGGTCGCCTGCCGACGGCTGCGCAGCGCCCTGCGGACCTTCCGGCGACTGTTCGCCCCCGGGGCCACCGACCACCTGGTCGCCGAACTGCGCTGGCTCGCGGCCGCCCTCGGCCGCGCCCGGGACGGCGAGGTGCTCGCCGAGCGGCTGGCCGCCCAGGCCCGGGCACTGCCCGCCGCCTGCCGGCCGGAGCGGGTCGCGGCGGAGCTGGAGCGGTGGGGGCGGGTCGAGTACCGGCAGGCCTGGCCCGAGGTGCTCGCGGCCCTCGACAGCCCGCGCCGCCGCGCCCTCGCCGACGCCCTCGCCACCCTCCTCGCCGACCCCCCGCTGCGCCGCCGGGCCGGCCGTGACGCCGTCCCCGAGCTGGCCCGGATCGCCGAGCGCGAGCAGCACCGCACCGGCGAGCGAGTCCGGGCGGCCCTCGACACCGGGGCCGGGCCCGCCGAGCAGCGCGACCGCGCCCTGCACGAGGCCCGCAAGGCCGCCAAACGCGCCCGCTACGCCGGCGAGACCGCCGCCCCGGCGGTCGGCGCGGCCGCCGAGCGGTACACGGACCGGATGAAGGCCGTCCAGGAACTGCTGGGCGAGCACCAGGACGCGGTGGTCGCCGCCGGCACCCTCGCCGGGCAGGCCGCCGACAGCGGCGAGCCCTTCGGCCTCGGGGTGCTCTACGCCCGCCAGCTCACCGCCGCCGAGACGGCCCGGGCCCGGCTGCCCCAGGTGTGGGCCCGGGCGGCGGGGCGCAAGCTGCCGCGGTTCGGCTAGGTCCTGTCCGGTCGATCTTGGCGGATCAGCCCGCGGCGTTGGGCGCCCGGCTGGGCGTGCGCCCGGACCGCCCTCGTACTGGACGTACTTGGGCGATTCGGGCGTGCGTCCAGGCGGGATGCGTAATGGGGGTA
>NZ_JBHWIJ010000383.1:0-7071 GCF_042732255.1 Kitasatospora sp. NPDC059803
GGGGGTGGCTGCGGGCGCCCGGGAGCGGTTCAGACCCCGGCGGGCTCCTTCGCCGGCTGCTCCGCCGGCTCCAGCCGCGCGATCAGCTGCTCGCCCTCCATGTCGACCCGCGGCACGACCTTCTCCAGCCGCTTCGGGAACCACCAGGCGGCCTTGCCGAACAGCGCCATCGCGGCCGGCACCAGCGCCATCCGCACCACGAAGGCGTCCACCAGCACGCCCACCGCGAGGGCGAAGCCGATCGGCTGCACGATCGGGTCGTGGCCGAAGACGAACGAGCCGAACACCGACACCATGATCAGCGCCGCCGCCGTGACCACCCGGGCGCCGCCGCGCACCCCGGCCACCACGGCGTCCCGCGGCGCCTTCCCGTGGACGTACTGCTCCTTCATCCCGGAGACCAGGAACAGCTCGTAGTCCATCGCCAGCCCGAACAGCACGCCGATCAGCAGGATCGGCACGAAGCTCACCACCGGTCCGACCTTCGGCACGTCGATCAGGCCGTCCAGCCAGCCCCACTGGTAGACCGCGACCACCGCGCCGAGCGAGGCGGTGATGCTGAGCAGGAAGCCGGCCACCGCCTTGAGCGGGACGAGCACCGAGCGGAACGCCAGCGCCAGCAGCACCACCGCGATGCCGACGATCACCGCGAGGAACGGCGGCAGTGCCTGGCCGAGCTTGGTGGAGACGTCGATGTTGGCGGCGGTGGTGCCGGTGACGGCGATGTCCGCGCCGGTCGAGGTCTTGAGCGGCGCGCGCTGGTCGCGGATCTCGTTGACCAGTGTCCTGGTGCCGGCGTCGTCCGGTCCGGTCTGCGGGATGACGGTGAGCAGGGCGGTGCGACCGGCCTGGTCGACGGCCGGGGGCAGCAGTGTCCGCACGCCCGGCAGGGTCTGCAGCCTGGCCGCCACCCCCTGCACCGCCTGCTCCGGCTGCGGCGCGCCCCCGGCGTCCACGACGACCACCAGCGGCGCGTTGAAGCCCGGCCCGAAGCTCTCGCCGACCAGGTCGTAGGCCTTGCGCGCATCGGTGCCGGCGGCCTGCGAACCGCCGCCCGGCAGGCCGAGCTGGAGGCTGGCGGCGGGCACCGCGAGCAGACCCAGTCCGGCCAGTCCGACGAGCAGCACGGCCAGCGGGCGGCGGACCACGAAGCGGCCCCAGCGCTCGCCCAGGGTGGTGCGGCCGCCGGTGCGCAGCGCCCGCTTCCAGACCGGCAGCCGGTCGATGGCGCGGCCGGCGAAGCCGAGCAGCGCGGGCAGCAGCGTGATCGCGACCAGGACGGCCACCACGACGGCGCCGGAGGCGGCCAGGCCCATCACGGTCAGGAAGGGGACGCCGGCGACGGCGAGCCCGGCGAGCGCCACGACGACGGTGAGGCCGGCGAAGACGACGGCGCTGCCGGCGGTGGCGGTGGCGCGGGCGGCGGCCTCGTCCGGCTCCAGGCCCTCGTCCAGGTGGCGGCGGTGCCGGGAGAGGATGAACAGCGCGTAGTCGATGCCGACGGCGAGACCGACCATCAGGGCCAGCACCGGCGCGGTGGTGATGATCTCGAACGAGCCGGACAGCGCCATGATCGCGGCCATCGCCACGCCGACCCCGACCAGGGCGGTCAGCAGCGGCAGCCCGGCGGCGACCAACGAGCCGAGGGTGATCACCAGGACCACCCCGGCGATGGCCAGACCGATCGCCTCGCCGCCGTCGACCTGCGCCATCCGGTTGTACGCGTCGCCGCCGAAGGCGACGTCCAACCCGGCCGCGCGGGCCGGTTCGGCGGCGGCCTTGACGGCCTCGCGCTGCTGGTCGGTGACGTCGGCGAGCTTGTGGTCGAAGGAGACCAGGGCGATAGCGACCCGGCCGTCCGGTGAGACGGCGTGGGTGGCGTACGGGTCGGGCACCGCGGCCACGCCGGGGACGGCGGCGATCCGGGCGACCGTCTCGCTGACCGCCCTGCCCGCCTCGGGCGTGGTGGCGCCGCCGGGCGCGGGGGCCGCGAAGACGACCTGGGCGGAGCCGTGGCCCTGCTCCGGGAAGGTGTCCTTGATCCGGTCCAGGGTGGTCTGCGCCTCGGTGCCCGGCACCTTGAACTCGTCGCTGGTCTTGCCGGCGAAGGCACCCGCGGCCCCGCCGATCGCGATCAGCACGGCGATCCAGACCGCCAGCACCGCCCGCCGTCTCCGGAAGCAGTAGCGGCCCAGTCGGTAGAGGTACGTGGCCATGGGTGACCCCTCGGTCAGATCGTCGGGCAGGCAGGTGCCTGAACAGGTCGCGGTCCACCGTACGCGCAACCTTGTCAGGCGACAAAGTTAGTCGACAGGATCGATCGACGGAATCGCTCGACGCAGTTGTCCGACCATGGCGATACCCTGGCTGGATGGCTCATGTCCCCGCCTCCGAACGCCGACCGCAACTGGTCCAGGCCGCCCTCGACCTGATGACCCGGGAGGGGGTCGCCGCCGGCAGCACCCGGGCGATCGCGGCCGAGCTGGGCGTGGCGCAGGCGACGGTGCACTACACCTTCGGCACCAAGAAGGACCTCTACCGGGCCGTCGTCGAGCAGCTGACCGCCGAGTTCATCGGCCACGTCCGCGCCGCCTACCCGGGCGACGGCTCCTTCGGCGAACAGGTCGCCACACTGGTCCACGCGCTCTGGGAGAGCTCGACCGGCACGGACGGGCGCTGCCTGCTGCTGAGCGAGTTCGCGGCGCTGGCGATGCGCGACCCGGACCTCCAGGAGATCATGCGGGCGCTCCAGCACGGGATCGAGCGCACCGCGGCGGAGATGCTCACCACCCTCGCCGAGGCGCACGGCCTCGAACTGGCCACGCCCGCCGAGGAGATCGCCGTCCACTTCCTCACCGGCTTCGACGGCCTCACCGACCGCTACCTGGCCCTGCGCGCGCCCGGCGAGCAGCCCGACCACGGCACCCTGCGGGCCCTGGACCTGCTGGTGGCCACCACGGTCGGACTCTGCCTCGGCGCCCCGGCGAAGCCGTAACCGCGTAAGGCCGCAGGCCGCTAGGAGGCGATCCGGACCGGGAGTTCGGCCAGCACCTCGCGCAGCGCGGCCGCGAAGCGCTCGTACTCGGCGCTGCGGGCCGAGCCCGGGCGGGTGGCCAGCCCGATCCGGCGGCCGGGGGTCGGGGCGGCGAAGCGGACGGCGGCCAGCCGGTCGGTGCGGCCGGCCTCGACGTCCAGCGCGGTGGCGGGCAGCAGCGTCACCCCGAGGCCGCCGGCGACCAGCTGGACCAGGGTGGACAGGCCGGCCGCGCGGGTGGTGGAGCCCCCGGGATCGGCGCCGACCTCACGGCAGATGTCGAGGGCCTGGTCGCGCAGGCAGTGGCCCTCCTCCAGCAGCAGCACGTCCAGGTCGAGCAGCACGTCGCGCGGGACGTCGATCCGCGCGGCGAGCGGGTGGTCGGGCGGGGTGACCAGGACGAAGTCCTCGTCGAACAGCGGGATGTCGCGGGTCGGCGAGGTGCCGCCGGCCGGGAGCGCGAGCAGCAGGACGTCCAGCCGCCCGGCGGCCAGCCCCTCCAGCAGCGCGGGGGTGCGCTCCTCGTGGACGTGCAGTTCCAGCTCCGGGAAGCGGTCGCGGACCAGCCGCAGCACGGTGGGCAGCAGGTAGGGCGCGACGGTCGGGATGACGCCGAGGTGCAGCGGCCCGGTGAACGGGCGGCGGGCGGCCTCGACCTCCTCGGTGAGGGCTTGCAGCGAGGCGAGCACTCGGCGTGCGTGCTCGCGCACGCGCTCACCCAGGGGGGTGATAATCACCCTGCGCGTCGTACGCTCGACCAGCTGCGCGCCCAGCGACTCCTCCAGTGCCGCGACCGCCCCGGACAGGGCCGGCTGGCTGGTCCCGGTGGCGGCGGCGGCCTCCCGGAAGTGCCGGTGCTCGGCGACCGCGAGGAAGGCCTTGAGCTGGGCGACGGTCGGCGCCCGGGGGCTGCGGACTGTGGCGCTCGCCACAGCGGCCTCGGGTTTGGCGGCGGCACCCCTGCGGGGGCGGGGCCGCGACGTGGGCGGTTCGGTACTGATAGCCATCTCCGATCAGACACATCAAGTGTAGCTATTTCCCTGATCAGTCCACGATGTGGAACCGTAGGACGTGTCCGGAATCCGGACAAAACTCCCCTCAGTCTCACTTCAGGAGAAGCGAACGTGCTCACGATCGGTGACAAGTTCCCCGAGTTCGAACTCAACGCCTGCGTCGACCTGGACGCCGCGAACGCCTTCGCCGAGATCAACCACAAGTCCTACGAGGGCAAGTGGAAGATCGTCTTCTTCTGGCCGATGGACTTCACCTTCGTCTGCCCGACCGAGATCGCCGCGTTCGGCAAGCTGAACGACGAGTTCGCGGACCGCGACGCCCAGATCCTCGGCGTCTCCGGCGACTCCGAGTTCGTGCACCACGCCTGGCGCAAGGACCACAAGGACCTGCGCGACCTGCCCTTCCCGATGCTGGCCGACGTCAAGCACGACCTGATGCGCGCCTGCGGCGTCGAGGGCGCCGACGGCACCGCCCAGCGCGCGGTGTTCATCGTCGACCCGAACAACGAGATCCAGTTCGTCATGGTGACCGCCGGCTCCGTCGGCCGTAACCCCAAGGAGGTCCTGCGGGTGCTGGACGCCCTGCAGACCGACGAGCTGTGCCCGTGCAACTGGACCAAGGGCGAGGACACCCTCGACGCCCAGGCCCTGCTGGCGGGCTGACCCATGGCCCTCGACGACCTGAAGGCCGCCCTCCCGGACTACGCCAAGGACCTCAAGCTCAACCTGGGCTCGGTCATCGGCAACTCCGACCTCCCCGCCCAGCAGCTCTGGGGCACCGTGCTGTCCTGCGCGATGGCCACCCGCAGCGCCGCCGTGCTGCGTGAGCTGGAGCCCGAGGCCAAGGCCAACCTCTCCCCGGAGGCGTACACCGCCGCCAAGGGCGCGGCCGCGATCATGGGGATGAACAACGTCTACTACCGGACGCTGCACCTGCTCTCCGACAAGGAGTACAGCACGATGCGGGCCGGTCTGCGGATGAACATCATCGGCACCCCGGGCGTCGAGAAGGCCGACTTCGAGCTCTGGTGCTTCGCCGTCTCGGCCATCAACGGCTGCGGCCAGTGCCTCGACTCGCACGAGGCCGTGCTGCGCAAGGCCGGTGTCGAGCGCGAGGTCGTCCAGGCCTCGATGAAGATCGCCGCCGTCCTCCAGGCCGTGGCGGGCGTCCTCGACTCCGAGGCCGCCCTCGCCGCCGCCGGCGCCTGACGGACCCCGCACCAACGCCGACGGGCCCTCCCGGACACCACGTCCGGGAGGGCCCGTCGGCGTTGTGCTTCGGCCTCAGCCGTCCGCGGCCGGGGCTGCGGAGGTGCGGCCCGCGGCCTCGCGGGCGGCCTCCATGGCGGTGAAGACGGCCTGGCCGGCCTCGTTGCGGCGGCGCAGGTGGGTGATCACGGTGTTGGTGACGGCGATCAGCGGGACGGCCACCACCGCACCGCCGATGCCGCCGATGATGCCGCCGGCCGCGACGCCGAGGACGACGCCCAGCGGGTGCACCCGGACGGCCCGGCCGAGGATCAGCGGCTGCAGGATGTGGCTCTCTATCTGCATCACCGCGACCAGCACGATCAGCACCATCAGCGCCGTCCACGGCCCCTCGGTGACCAGGGCGATCAGCATCGCGACCGTGCCGGTGACGAGTGCGCCGACCAGCGGGACGAAGGCGCCCAGGAAGATGATCACGGCCAGCGGCATCGCCATCGGCACGCCCAGCAGGTCGATGCCGATGCCGATGCAGACCGCGTCGATGAAGGCCACGCAGACGGTGCCGCGCACGTACGCGGTGAGCGTCGCCCAGGCCTTCGGGCCGGCGCCGGCCATGGCGAAGCGGGAGTGCCGGGGCAGTCCGCGCAGCGCCCAGTTCCAGATCCGCGCGCCGTCGTAGAGGAAGAAGAAGGTGGTGAAGAAGGCCAGCGCCACGGCGGTCAGCACCTCGACGGCGATCTGCGCGCCGGTCAGGCTGGCCGAGGTGATCTGGTCGGTGTTGGTGGTGATCGCCTTGCCGATCTGGTCGGCGTAGTCGTTGATCTGCTGCTGGGTCAGGTGCAGCGGCCCGGTGCTCAGCCAGTCCCGCAGCTGGTCGACGCCGTCCTTCACCTTGCTGGTGACCGTCGACAGGTTGGTGGACACCTGCCAGACCACGAACCAGCCGACCAGCCCGATTCCGGCCAGACCGCTCAGGAACACCCCGCCCGCCGCCAGCGAGCGCGGCACCCCGTGCCGGCGCAGCCAGGAGACCGTCGGCTCCAGCAGCGCGGAGATCAGCAGCGAGGCCAGCACCGCGAAGGCGACCAGCCGCAGCATGTCGACGATGTAGAAGACGACGTAGAGCGCGCCGCCGAGCAGCAGCAGCCGCCAGGTCGACTCGGCGGCCACCCGCAGCCCCCAGGGCACGGCCTCGGCCGGGGTGGCGGGCCGGCCGGGGTGGTACTCCCGCGCCAGGCCGGGCGGTGCCACCGGCGAGGGGGCCGCCGGGGCGGCGGCCGGCACCGCGGCGGGTTCGACCCGCGGGGCCGGCACCGGATCGGGCGCCTCGGCCAGTGCGGGGACGGCGAGCTCGTGCGGATCGGCCGCCATCGCGGCGCGCCGGCGCCGTTCGATCACGGCGGCCGCGCTCGCCACCACGGCCATGCCCTTGGCCACGGCCTTGAAGGCCTTTCCGCCCCGCGCCATCCTCGCTACCACCGCTCCCCTGCTGAGCCGCCGTGCCCGGCGGTACGCCGTGGGTCCCGCCACGGCCGTCAGGGATGACGCTACCCGGCGGCGGCCCGGCCAGTCCGGCCCCCGCCGGGTTCGGCTCGAACAACCTCGTCATCAAACCGGGGCAAAACGCCAGGTTTCAGATGGTTTCGGACCGAGATCGCTGGGGAGGAGTCGGGACGAGGCCCCCAGGGGAGAGCGAGGCCTCGGGCCACGGACCAACTGCCGGCGGACCGGCCGGTGCGGGAAGCGACCAGGACCCCTTCCCGCGCCCCGCGTCCGCACCGGGCCCGCACCGCCCGCAGGCGCACTGGTCAGCGC
>NZ_JBHWIJ010000384.1:0-7021 GCF_042732255.1 Kitasatospora sp. NPDC059803
CGCTTCGTTCATCCAACTCGCTGGTGTCTTCTGCGGCTTGACGCCCCGTCCGACGTTTCAAACTCTAGCCGATCCCTGCTCCGAAAAGCGAATCGACCGCAATCCAATAAAACGAACACGCCGAATAAGAACCAAGCCGCGACAAGACGCGGCCCAGCCCGAACCGGGAAGTGGTGTTTCGAAAAGGATTGGCCACCGCGGGACCGTCCGCGCAAAATGCGTGTCCGGTGCTCCCTGCCGAGCGACTGGCTGACAGTACCCCTACTCGGCGCCCAAGGCAAATACCCGGCCCGGGACCGTGCAGGCGCGCGCGTCCGGGCAGCTGCGCAACCTCGCCACCACCGCCTCCGCGGCCTGCGTGGCCCGGATCGCCGGAGTCCGCCGGCGGCCGGGGCCCGGTCCGTGGTGGATCGGGCCCCGGCCGCCGTGGCGTTGTGGTGGGTCAGAGGCCGCTGCCCTGGATGGCGAGGAAGGGGACGATGATGGGGTCGGCGGTTTCGCCGCCGTAGATGTCCTCCCAGTCCGCGTACTGGCGCCCGTCGATGTTCACGGCGGTGGTGTTCTGTCCCCGTGCGCTCCGGTGAGCCACCGTGGACAGGGTGTCCCAGTTGTTCTCCAGGTCCGTGCCGAACCGGCCGATGTTTGCCGGGCGGGACGTCTCGGTCGGGTCCCCGTTGTAGATGAGAACGCTGGCAATGCGATTCTCGATCCAGCCGAAGCGGGCCGCCTCGGAGGTGGCGCCGATGAAGTAGGCCATGGCCCGAAGCACTGCGTTGGAGTTCCTGTTCGCCGAGGTGGCGGTGTCCAGGGCACTCAAGTGCGTCAGGAAGTTGCTCGCCGTGTACGGCTGGTCACCGCGCCACGTCGGGTTCGCGGCCAGCGACGCGTAGCCCCCGTCGGAGCTGATGGTGTTGAGCAAGGGAGCGGTCGGCATGTTGAAGCGGACCCGCATCTCCTCCGCCAGGCGCACGGTGTAGGGGGCGTTGAGACGGTAGTGGAGGCCGTGGGAGGAGAAGCCCATGAAGTACAGGTTGTCGACGGAGAAGTACAGCGCGACATCGGCCCGCCGCTCGCCCCTGGGGTTGGTGGGGGTAACAGCGTTGGACCACACCAGCACCCGGATGACGCGGTTGGTGGCGGTTTCACGCCCGCGGACCGTCGTGTCCGAGAAGTAGGGGGCGTTCGGGAGGCCTGCCATCGGCTGGCCGGCGATTTCGCGCATCCGGTCCACCACACGCCGGTATTCCCCGGACTGATTGGCGGCGGCCGAGCTGGGGCGCGCGGCGGAGTCGTAGCCCGTCATGTCCCAGTCGATGTCGGTCCACCGCTGGGTGGTGTTGGCGTCAGCGTGGGGCGCGGCGAAGCCGTTCACCAGGCCGCAGGCGGCGGCCATGGCCAGCAGCAGCACCGCCAGCCGCCTTCCGGCTCGGCGCATGGTGGACGTCGGATGCAGGTACATCGGGTGGTACTCCCTGAAAGCTCTTCCGCGCAGGTGTGGTGGCGCGCGGCGAGGAGCCCGCGAGAGCGCCTGCCGCTGCATCGGGGCAGCGCGTTCTCGCGGGACGGACAGCGGGGAAGCGACCGGCTACCCGCTCACCGGGCCTTTCAGGTCCCGGCGGGACGAGGGCTCGGCGAAGGGGCAGTACTCCCCGGTTTGGCTCCCGGGGTCGTCTTCCTCAGGTCTAGATCCAACCTGGGCGGGCGGGCGCCAACCATGCAATTTCGCCCGCAAAAGTACGTACCGCATACTTTTGCGGGTTGAGGTTCGGCGTTCGGCGGGGCCACGTCGAACACGGGAAGAACTTCAGCATGGCCTCGTACGCACCGGCGGACCGTTCCTTCGGCACGCTGCTGTTCGGTCTGCGCCGCAGGGCGGGGCTCAGCCAGGAAGACCTGGCGCACGCCGCGGGGGTGAGCGTACGTACCCTGTCCTATCTGGAGCAGGGCCGCTCCCGGGGGCCGCAGCGCCGCACCGTCCAGGCCCTGGCGAAGGCCCTGGGCCTGGAGGCGGCCGACGCCCGGGAGCTGGAGGAGGCCGCGAGCCTGGGCCGGCCCCGCCCCGCCCGCACGGCGGACGCCCCGCCGCCCGCCGCCGCACCGGAGGCCACCCTGAACACGAGCACGCCCGATCTGCTGCCGCGCGCACCGCGCGCCTTTCACGGACGGGCCTCTGAGCTCGCCGCCCTGACCCGGGCCACGGCGGGGGAGGCCCCGGTCTGCCTGGTCATCGGGCCCGCCGGGGTCGGGAAGACCGCCCTCGTCCTGCACTGGGCCCACCACGACCCCGCCGGACTCACCGACGGGCGCCTCTACGCCGACCTGCGCGGCTTCAGTGACACCGGCGAGCCTGCCGCCGTCGAGGTCCTGCGCGAGTTCCTGCTGGCCCTGGGCGTGCCGCAGGAGCGAATACCGGAGTCGGCCAACGGCGCGGCCGCACTCTTCCGCTCCCTGGCCGCCGACCGCCAACTCCTCGTCGTCCTCGACAACGCGCGTGACTCCGAACAGGTCAGGCCGCTCCTGCCCGGCGGCGACCGCTGCGTCACCGTCGTCACCAGCAGGCACCGGCTGCCGGGACTGATCGTCACCGACACCGCCCGGCCCGTCGCCATGGACGTCCTCGCCCCCCAGGACGCCACCATGCTCCTGGCCCGGATCCTCGGCACCGAACGGGTCCACGCCGAGCCGGCCGCCGCGCTCCGGCTCGCCGAGCTGTGCGGCGGGCTGCCGCTGGCCCTGCGGGTGGCAGCGGCCCGTCTGGCAGGGCGACCCGACTGGTCCCTGGGAACGATGGCTGCCGAACTGTCCGACGAGACACGGCGGCTGAGCTTGCTGGACCTGGAGGACACCGGCGTGCGGGCCGCGCTGCGACTGACCCTGCGACAACTCCCGGCGCACGTCGCCCGCCTGTTCGCCGCCCTCGGCCGCCACCCGGGCACGCACGTCGACCGCTACGCGGCGGCCGCCCTGGCCGACACCGACCCCGCCACCGCCGAGAGCGCCCTGGAGCGCCTGGCCGTCGCGCACCTGCTCACCGAGACGGCACCCGGCCGGTGGACGATGCACGACCTCGTGCGGCTCTACGCCCGCGGCCTGGACGCCCAGCCCGACACGCTCAAGCGCGTCCTCGACCACTACATCACCACCGCCACCGGCGCCGTCGCGGCGGCCGAGCCCGGCACGGAGGACTGCTTTCCACTTCCGGCGGACTTCCTGCCGCCGGCCGCCGTGCGGGAGTTCGGCGACCGGTCCGCCGCCGTGGCCTGGTACGCCGCCGAGCGCAACAACCTCACCCAGGCGGTCGCCGCGGCGCACGCCGCCGCACTGCACGACAGGACCTGGCGCATCGTCATGACGATGTGGCCACTGATCGTGTGGCGCGTCCGCGACGGCTGGGTACCGCTCCTGGAGACCGCCCTCACGGCCACGCGCGCCAACGCCGACGAACACGGCGAGGCCCGGGTGCTCAACGTCCTCGGCTGGGTCCTGACCGAGGAAGGGCGCACCCCGGAAGCACTCGTCCACCTGGAAGCGGCCTCCGCGCTCGCCGCCCGCGCCGGTGACGCGTTCGCCGAGGCCAACGCCTTGATCGTGCTGGCCATGGTCCAAGCCTCCCTCGGCGGCCTGGACCAGGCCGCGAGGAGCTGCGAACGCGCGGTCGAGCTGGCACGCGAGACCGGCGACCAGAGGATGGAACGGCTGGCGATGCAGCACCTCGCCCGCCACCAGACCGATGCCGGACACTGGCACCAGGCCCTCACCACCGCGACCCACGCCCTGGCCCTCGGCAACCAACCGGACACCACCGACATCCCCCGCGTCCTGCTGCTCACCATCAAGGGAGAAGCACTGCTGGGACTCGGCAACCACACCGAGGGCGTCACCCAACTCGACCTCGCCGCGCGGGAGGCGGAGTCCGCCGGCTACGACGACGGCGCGGTACGGGCACTCACCGCACTGCTGCGCGCAACACCCGACACGGAAGTCCAGGCACGGTACGACACGGCACTCGCACGACTCACCACACGGACCTGAACCCCGGCACACCCTCGCACCGGCGAAGCCCCCGCCGCACCCGAGCGCGCGGGAACGGTCTCATTGATCATGGTTGGAAGCGGTGCGCTGACCTGTGGTTCGTCAGCTCGGCTGAGACGCCGGAGAGGCGATTCCCGCCGGACCCGGCATTTTTCGGGGCTGGGTCAGCTTGCGTGGACCCCGGGGTTCTTGGGGGTGGTCGAAAAACGAAGTGGGCACGTCCGGCTCGCTCCCGAGTTCGCGCAGAGAACCGGTGCGGCGCCACCGCGCCGCTGCACCGGTGGCCCGCCCCGCCTGTTGACGAGTCGATCCGCTGTCATTTTCGGATCAGTAGTCCAGGACGCGCTTGAGATAGGCCGTTCTGGCCGCGATGGCGAGTTGCGAGATGGCCGCCTGCGGCGCGGCGGTGGCGAAGGCATGCCAGGCCCCCGGCCACACGTGCAACTCGACCGGGACTCCGGACCGGGACAGCCGCGCGGCGTAGTCGATGGACTCGTCCCGGAAGGTGTCGACCTGGCCGGTGTCGATGTAGGTGGCGGGCAGCCCGCTCAGGTCTGCCGCGCGGGCCGGAGCCGCGTAGGGCGAGACCTCGGGCCCGCCCCTGGCCTGCCCGAGCAGGCAGGTCCATGCCGTCAGGTTGGCCCGGCGGTCCCAGAATCCCTCGCCGTCGAGTTCCTGGCTGGACGGGGTCCGGCAGCGGTCGTCGAGCATCGGCGCCTGCAGCATCTGGTGGGCCAGGGCCGGGCCGCCGCGGTCCCGAGCCAGCAGCGCCGTCGCCGCTGCCAGTCCACCGCCCGCGCTCGTGCCCCAGATGATCAGCCGTTCGGGGTCGATGGACAACTCGTCGACGTTGGCCGCGACCCACGCCAGCCCGGCATAGCAGTCCTCGACGGGTGCGGGATGGGGATGCTCGGGAGCCAGCCGGTACTCCACCGAGATCCCGACGATGCCGAGGACATCCACCCACTCGGCGAGTACGTGGGAGAGCTCCCACTTGTTGCCGGAGACCATGCCGCCACCGTGGGTGTGGTAGATGCACGGGCGTGAGCCTGCGCCGCGGGTAGGACGCATGATGAGCAGCGAGATCTCCGGCGCCCCGGCGGGGCCGGGCACCGTGCGTTCCTCGATCTCGACGGCCCCGTCCCGGCGCAGCGCGGCCGCGTCGGCCCCGCCGGGCACCGTCGCGTTCATCTCTCGGTAGGCGGGGATATCGGCCGGCCCGAGCCAGCCGAGTTCTCGCACCTCTTGCGGATAGGTGGCCAGGATTGCGGCCAACTCGGGGTCGAACGGTGGTCGGGAGTACATACTCGGGTCCTTCCTTCAACGGTTCGCCGCCCCAGTGTCCTGGCCGGTCGCCGCCCGATCCACCACCGGATGGCTCATGTCATCCGCCATATGGCGGATATGGTCCAGTGGTGGAAGAACTGCTCCAACAGCTCTCGGCACTGGATCCCGCCGCCGGGGACGCGGTGCGCGCCATCGCCTACTTCGACACCCTCGTCGAGCAGCGGGCCGGCCTCGATGCCTTCGTCAGGGCCGGGGCCATCCTCTCGGGCTGCACGGCAGGGCTGGCCGATCCCGACCGGCACGTCCTGGTGCGCATCCATCCCGACGGCCACCGGCTGGAACCGGCGGCACACGTTCCCTCCTGGCCCGGCACCGCACTACGCGGTACGACCGCAGGCCGGGTCTGGCTCGAACGCACCGGCATGCCGCTGCCCACCGACGCCATCGTTCTCGAACGCCTCGCGGCCGGGGCGGGCATCGTCTTGGACCGAACCCGCGGCCGGGCCGCCACACACGACCCGGCCAGCGTGGAAGTGCTGCTCTCACCCGAGGCCACAGCCACAGCCCGCGCGCAGGCCGTGCGCAGACTCGCCCTTCCCGCGGCGAGATTCAGGGTCGCGGCCCTGCTGGGAAACCCGGATGATCCAACGATCAACCGGTGGAGCACTCGCCTCGGACACGTGACCGCCGCCATCGTCGTCGACGCCACGACCGAGCCCACCGCAAGCCTTGGACCCAGCATCGGCACTGAGCACGGGCCAAGAGCCGGGCTGGGCCCCGCCGTGGAAATCAGTGGGCTGCCGCGATCATGGCACGGAGCGCTGACCGCGTTGCGGCTGACAGCCGAGGTCCACGGTCCGCGCCACCTCAACTACGACGCCCTAGGCGGCCTGGCCCTCGTGGCCGAGCACGTCTCCCCGCACAACGCGTTGATCGAGGATGTGCGCGCGCTACGCGCGGCAGAAAGAGCCGGCACCGGCGCACTGGAAACCCTGGCCGCCCTCGAAGCCCACGACAGCCTCCGCCAGGCGGCCACCGCGTTGCATCTGCACCACTCCACACTCCAGGCGCGCCTACCCAAGCTGACCGCTGCTCTCGGGTTCGCCCCCGACACCCCACAAGGACGCACACGCCTCCACCTTGCCCTGGCCCTCCACCGACTCAACCTCAACGGTCCCCTTCCCTAGCCGCCGAGCAGCAGTGGCAGTCCTCGGGGCGCCCACGTTGAAGACCGTGAGCGCGATCTCGGCTAGATACTCTCGGACCGTGGCGATCAACTCAAACGTGAAATCGCCCTTCCGCCTGGCCGCCCAGCTGTCCTCGTCATCGAACACGACGCAGTCCGCAATCTGGGCATGCACTGGGTCACGGGTCCGGTGAGACCAGCCAGATCAGATGAGACTCAATCCACCCTGAAAGGTGAAGACCGGGCATGGCCAGCCGCGCGCGCCGCGAATCGGCCGACTGTCACCTGAGACGAGTGAGACACCATCAGGTCCGGTGCCGAGTAGCCGAGGGGAATCCCACCCCTCGGCTCTCACAGAACCGTGCGTAACAGTCTCCCGTTACACGGCTCTTGTCGTCCTGATCGTCAGATCAGCGAGGCATCCACGGTGAGGCGCCAGTGCGCGAACATGCAGGGATATCGCTGGGCGATCTCCCGCAGTTTCGCGATGGCCTTCCGCTTGGCCTTGAGCCGCTT
>NZ_JBHWIJ010000385.1:0-508 GCF_042732255.1 Kitasatospora sp. NPDC059803
CCGCTGCGCTCCGGCGGCATTCCCGCTGCGCGGTAATCGAATCCTCCGATTCGCTCCGGATGAAATCCTCGCGCAAGCGCGAGGATTGAATTCCGCAAGCGGAATTCCCTGCTGGCAAGCCGACAGTAGGACACGCCTCCGCTGCGCTCCGGCGTGTTCTCCCGCGAGCGGGGGAACTGAATTCCGCAAGCGGAATTCGATGAGCTAACCGGCAGCAGTGCATCACTCGTGCACTGTGTAGGCCCAGCAACTCCGGTCCACATCCCACCATTTGACCTCCCCCCATCTCACAACAGGTCAATGCCAACGCCCCCCTGTCCTCCTGTCGAGCCTGGTGGACTCCGCTTCGCTCCGCCCACCCTGAGCGCCCATCACCATTCACCCCGAGCCGTCGACGTGGGGAAGCGGGGGGGGGGGGGGGGGCGCGGGGGGGCGCCGTAGTCGACGACGCGCAACGCGTAGAGTAAGAGTGGGTTTAGTTCGCTTTGCGGGGAGTCTCGAGAGGTGA
>NZ_JBHWIJ010000385.1:518-7003 GCF_042732255.1 Kitasatospora sp. NPDC059803
CCTCGGTTCCACCTTCGAGGGGGCCCAAGAGCCCATCGGGGGGGGGGGGGGGGGGCCGGGGGGGCCCCCCCCCCCCCCCCCCCCCCCCCCCCCCCGGCGCGGGGGGGGGGGCCCCCCCCCCCCGCGGGCGGCCCCCCCCCCCCGCTTCGATGCATCGTAATGATGCACTGTGTAGGTTCAGTGTTCCTGCCTGGTGTCAGTACTGGACGTCGATCGCCTGGATTCCGGTGAACTCGACTTCGAGTCCGGCGGCGCGTCCGCCGTCCTTGAAGTAGGTTTCCTGGAATCCCTCGGCCATGATGGCGCGCATCTGTTGGTCACCGGCGCCCTGGTCCTGGGCGGTGAAGAGGCGGCCGGCGTAGGCGGGTGGGAGGTGGACGGTCAGGTGCCGTAGCCGGGCCTCGTCGGTGGTGCCGACGGGGGCGGTGTAGCCGAAGTAGGCCCACACCTCGACGGTGATGCCCGTGCTGGTGGCGGCCTTCTTGCGGGCCCGGCGGCGGATGCCGGGCTGCCACACTCGTTGGACCTCGCGCTTCAGGGCTTCGCGCAGTGCGGCCCTGGGGGTCTTGCGTTGGCCGGCGAGGTAGCGCTCGACGGTGCGGCGACTCACGCCGAGCCGGGCCGCCAGGGCGGCGGTGTCGCCCTTGGCCGCCTTGGCGAGCAGCCGCATCTGGGCCTGCGCGCTCTTGGGCGGCGCCTTGGTGAAGTGCTCGGGCGCGGCCCGGTCGATCGCGTCGGTGATCTCCTCCACAGCCTCCTACTTCCCTTCGATGGTGCTGCTGTCGTAGCCCTTGATGTGGCGGGCCGGGTTGATCGGCTGGTCGCGCTCCAGCCAGTCCACGACGGTGAGCATCTGCTGGATGCCCTCGACCTTGGCCAGACCGGGGGTGGCACCGAGGCGGAAGGTGCCGGGCAGCACCTTGCCGGAGCCGGTGAGCGGCAGGAAGCCGAGCGGGTCCGTGGTCGGGGAGGCGTAGACGACGCAGTCGTTGTTGACACCGAGCGGGTAACGGCCGTTGGCCTTCGCCACGTTGGCCATCTTGCGGTGCATGTTGACGCGGGCCTTGGCGATGACCGCGGCCCGGATGTCCGGGCGCCAGGTCTCCCGCTCCAGCGCCGGCCACGGCTCGCCGGGCTTGTAGGTCAGGCCCTGGGGGCGCTCTCGCAGCTTGCCGATCCCGAACTTCACCGTCGACTTCACCGCCGAGAGGACCATGGCGATCTGGTGGTGGCGCCAGGTGGCCGAGGCGAGCTGGTCGTCGCCCATCGCGGCCAGGTGGCCCAGGCCCTCGGCGGCGAGCGCGGCGCGCAGCGCGTCCAGGTCGGTGCCCGCGTTCTTGAGGAGGCGGTGGGCGGTCATCGCGGCGAGGAAGGCGCGTTCGTCGGTGTCCTTGTCGGTGGGGATGCCGGCCTCGGCCATGGTGGTGACGTAGGCCTCGCGGAGGCGGTCGTGCCAGGGGTCGAGGTAGGCGCCGCTGTGCTCGCGCAGGTAGGCCTCGGTCGGGGTGACGTCGTGGCCGAGTTCCTGGGCGTAGGCGACGGTGGGGGTGGTGTACCAGGCCGGGCCGGTGGGGGGGGTGCCGGTCGGGGCGAACGGGCTGGGCAGGCGGGGGTCGGTGGGGATGTGGGACAGGTCGACGAACCAGCTGCCCGGGGTCTTTTTGTCGAAGTGTGGGTTGGTGACGTGGAACGGGCCGGACAGACCGACGTTGAGGCGGGCGGCGGCGGCGAGGTAGGCGGTGTTGATGTCGATGCCGACCGCGAACGGTTCGATCATCTCCGCTTCGGAGAGGGTCTCGACCGGGCGGATCCACTGGTAGGACTCCTCGTCCAGGAAGCCGCCCGTCCAGCCCTGTGCGGCGGGGTGCTCCGGCGGGACCTCCGGCGGCGCTGCCTGGACGACTTCGGTCAGCGCGCCCGGGTTCGGTCCGGACACCCACCCGCCGCTCTGCTCGTCGCGTACCGCCCTCGTGGGCGGGCGTAGCGCGGTCATCAGTTCCAGGCCGCTGGTGGCGCTGGAGCCGCGGGGGGTGATGACGCGTTGGGCGTAGACGCCGAGGACGCGGGCGAGGTCGGGGGCGGGCAGGTGGGCGGCGTCGCCCCAGGCGCGGGTGTCCAGGGCGCGCCAGGGCAGGACGGCGAGTTGTACGCATTGGCGTCGGCCGTCTTTGACGGGCTTGTAGATGCGGGCCCAGGGGCCGAAGCCGCGGCGGGTGAGTTGCCATTTGGAGCGGGCGAGTGCTTTGACGATCTTGTGGTCGTCGGGCAGGCGCTGGGTGCGGCGGGTGGCCGGGTCGTCGTCCAGGGTGGGTGGCAGGCCGAGTTTCTGGGCGGCGGCGGCGGTGAGGACGATCAGGGGGTCGGAGTCCTTGCCGTTGCGGTGCAGTCGTGGGGTGCCCAGGCCGGATTCGGTCAGGGCCCAGGTGACCAGTTGTGCGAGTGTGGTGGCGGGGCAGTCCAGGAGTAGGCCGCCGACTGCGTAGGCGGTGCCGTCGTCGTCCAGTACTGCGAGTGGGCCGTGGGGGTATTGGGCGTCGCTGTGTGGTGTGGGGCGGGCGGCGGGGCGCAGCGGTTGTGGTTGTTCGGCTGGTTGTTCTGGCGGGATGCGGTCGGGGCGGGGGCTGTCGTCGTCCGGGTTCGCGGTGTCGTCGGTGGTGGGTTTGGGCTCGGCCTTTGTGGGGGTGGGGGTTGGGGCGAAGGCGGCCGGGACTTCTTCGACTGTGCGGGCTGCGGGGGCGGGGGTGGGGTGCTGTTGGGCCCAGCCTTCGAGGAGGCGTGCGTAGGCTTCCAGGCGTGGTGGCCTCGGTTCGGAGCGGCCGGCTTCCCAGTTCTTCACGGATTGCACCGTTGACTTCAGTACCTGGGCCAGTCGCGCTTGGGTGACTCCGGCGGCTTCTCGGAGGCGTGCTCTTTCGGTTGGCTCCGGCAGTTGTGGGCCTGGGTCGTTCAGTAGTGCGTCCACTGCTGCGAACAGTTCGTCCTGTGTGGGCATCGGAACTCCACCTCCTCGCCCTACACTAGTCCATTTTTAACCCTGGAATTGAGGTTCTTCGGTGGTGGTGGGGCCTTGTCTTTGTGGCTGTTCCATGGGGTTTTTGGCTTTCGGGTTGTTCGTTGGCGGAGGTGCTCTTAGCCCTGGAACATCTGGTGTTCGGGGTGTGGTGGCGGCGGTGGCTGGGGGGTGTTGGGCGGGGTTCGGGGTGGCTGGTGGTGGTGGGGTCCGGTGTGTTGCGTGGGCATTAGCCGGGGGTTAGCGGGATTCGTCATGGTGGGTGGATGTGCTGGCGTGGGTCTCGGATTAGTCCGCGTCGTTTGGAATGGGGTGTCCGGGAGGGGTTGTGGGGTCGGGAATCGCGGGGGTCCCGGTTGTCGGTCGGTGTGGTGCGTTGGGGGGCGCGGTCCGTGTCGGCACGAACTGGGGCGCGGATGGTGGCCGGTGGTCGCGGGTGGGTGTTTGCTGCTGTGTCGCTGTCGCGGGTGGAAAGTTCGTGGGTGAAACGTGATAAAAGCGGCGGGATCAAGCTCTGTCATGAACGCGATCGCGCCGTTTTTCGTGCGGCGGGCTGACGTGCGTCGCCCCGGGGTGAAGATCACACCGGGGCCGCGGTATCGCCGCGGAAGCCGGTGTCCGGGCGGGTGACGCACGGCCCGGGGCGGCGTCGCGGGACGGACAGGACGAAGGGGAAGGAGCGCGGATGCTCTTGGAGCGCGACGAGGTGTTGGACGCGGCCGCGGCGGCCGGGGCGGCCGCGCGGGCGGGCGGCGGGCGCTGGATCCTGCTCTCGGCACCGGTGGCCGGCATGGGGCGCAGCGCCGCGTTGGAGGCGGTGGTGCGGCAGGAGGCGGGCGGCGGTGCCATGCGGGTGGGGCGGGTGCGCGGGGTGCCGGAGGAGGCGGGGTTCGCGTTCGGGCTGGTGCGGCAACTCTTCGCGGACGACGGGGCCGTTCCGTTCTCGGTGCCGGCCGGGCCCGACGAGCAGCGGCTGTTCCACCGGTGGGTGACGCGGCTGGCCCGCTGGGCGGCCGAGCGGCCGGTGCTGATCGCGGTGGACGACCTCCATCACGCCGATGAGCCGTCCCGGCGGTGGATCGGCTATCTGGCCCGCCGGATCGCCGAGATTCCCGTCCTGCTGGTAGTCACCGAGTGCGGCGACCCGTCCGGTCCGGGGCCCTTCCCTTCTCCTGCGGGTGTGTCGGTCGTCCTGCGCGCTCTGAGTGTGTCCGCGGTCGTGCGTATCGCCCGGGGTGCCGACCTGGGCCGGGAGGACGTCGTGACGTGTGTCGGGGCGGGGGCCGGGAACCCGGCGCTGGTGCGGGCGCTCGTCGCCGACCTCGGTGACGGGCCGCTGCCCCGCCCGCCCGCCGCCCGCTCGCGCAGCCGTTATCGCGAGGCGATCGCCGACTGGCTGGGGCGGGGGGTCGATCCGTGTCTGCGCCAGGCCTGTCTGGCTCTCGCCGTCGCGGCCGAGGAAGGGGTGGCGGGCGATCCCGGGCTTCGCCGTCAGCTCGCCGGTCTCTGCTCGTCCAGGCGTTCGCCGGACGAGCGGTCGGTGCGCCGTCTGGACAGGCTGCTGAGCCACCCCCTGGCGCGGGAGGCCGTGCTCGCCGCCGCCGAGCCGCGGGAGATCGCGGCGCTGCACACCCGCATCGCGGAGCTGCTCGACGAGAGCGGTGCGCCGGCGACCGCCGTGGCCTCCCGGCTGCTGCGCGTGGAGCGGCCCGGTGAGGTGTGGATGGCCCGCTCGCTGGCCGAGGCCGCCGAGGAGGCGGTACGCGCCGGCCGTGTCGCGGAGTCCGCCGCGTATCTGCGCCACGCCCTGAGCGGGCCGCTCGATCCGGACCGGCGTGCGGCCCTGACCATGCGCCTGGGCACCCTGGAGCTCGCGAACAACGCGACCGCCGGTATCCGCAGGCTCCACACCGGAGTGGAGTTGCACAGTGATCTGCGGGAGCGGGCGAGGGCGGCGACCGCCCTGAGCGCGGCCCTCGTGGCGGGCCGCGATCCCGACAGCGCGCTGCGGGTCCTCCACCAGGCCGGCCGCGGGGCCGATGACGGCGAACTCGTCCAGGTGCTGCAGGCCCTCGCCGCGCTCGTCTCCTCGCACGACAACGACGCCTGGCGCGGCGCCGTCGCCGGCCTGCGCGCGCTCGCCCCCACCGCGCCGCCCGGCATCGAGCCGCTGGTGTGCGGCCTGATCACCGAGTACGAGGCCGGGGCCGGCCTCTGCTCGGCCGCCGAGGCGCTCGCCCGGGTGCGCCCGCGGCTGGCCGCCCCGGTGGACCCGCGCCTGCGGACCGCCTGGCTCGGCAGCGCGGCCACCCTGCTGCAGTGGGCGGACTGCCTGGAGGAGGCGCGCGGGCTGGCCGGCCTGTGCCTGCCCGCCCCGCCCGCTCCCCCGGACCTGACGGACGTGGGCCTGCAGTGCCTGCTCAGCGTCCGGGCCGAGGCCGCGCTGTGGGCGGGAGAGTTCGACCGCGTCATCGCCGAGAACGCCCCCCTGGTGGAGGCGACCGCCGGACAGGGCGTCCGGCTGCCGCACCTGGCGGCCATGGTGGCCACCGCCCGGCACGAGAGCGGCCGGCGCACCGGGGCGTGGGAGGCCGTGGCACTGGCCGGACCGGGCGGCAACGACAGTTCCTGGGAGTGGAACGAGCTCAGCTACGCACGGGCCCTGCTGCACGCCGCGGACGGCCGCTGGCAGGCGGCCCTCGACGACTACCTGGCCTGCGGAGCCGGCCAGAGCGCCCACGGCTTCGTCAGCCCCGTCGCCACACCGTGGCGTTCCGGGGCGGCGCTGGCCCTGGTGCGGCTGGGGCGGCGGGAGGAGGCCCGCGAACTCGCCGAGGAGGAACTGCGCCACGCCCGGACCTGGGGCACCGCGCGCACCGTCGGCCGGGCGCTGCGGGCGTACGCCGCGGCCGTGGGCGGCAGGCTGGCCCTGTGCTCGCTGACCGAGGGCGCCGAACTGCTCAGGGCGGGGTGCGCGCCGGTGGAACTCGCGGAGGTCCTGGCCGATCTCGGCCGGGCCCACATCGGGGCGGGCAACGGCCGCAAGGGCCGGGACACGCTGCGCGAGGCGCACGCGGTGGCCCTGCGGCTGGCCGCGCCCGCTCCGCAGGCCGGGCAGGCGCCCGCCGCCGGTCGCCTCCTCGACCTGACGGCGGGGGCGTTGCGCGAGGGCGGGGTGCGCAACAGGAACGGCGGGCACGCGCTGACGCCCGCCGAACGGCGCGTGGCCAAACTGGCGGCGGCGGGGCACACCAACGCCCAGATCTCCTCCGCGCTGTGTCTCACCCGCCGCACCGTGGAGACCCATCTCACCAACGCCTACCGGAAGCTGCGGATCGCCCGGCGTACCCAGCTGGTGGCGGTACTGGGAGGGTGAAGGCGGTAGGGGCCGGTAGGCGGGCCCGGGGCCACGGCAGGGCGGTCGGCGGCGGGCCGGGGCCGAGCGCCCCCGCCCGGGTCACGGATGGACGTGACC
>NZ_JBHWIJ010000386.1:0-6917 GCF_042732255.1 Kitasatospora sp. NPDC059803
CACAGCAGCTGCGTGCCGTAGTTCTGCCCCGCCTGCCCGTACGTCGAGAAGGCGCCCGCGTCGTTGTCGCCGACCATCACGATCAGGCCGGGGCCGACGATCGCCAGCAGGGTCTTGAGTCTTGCGGACAGGCCGTGGCGCGGCGTGGTGTCGTCGAGCCGGATGGTGCCGAGCGCACCCTTGATGTCGCCGACGTGGGCGTCGTCCAGTACCGCTGAACGCGGGGCGGGGACCTTGGAGTCGAGCGTGGCGTTGGTGGTCATGACGATCCTCCCGTGGGCCCCGGACAGGCGGGGCGATCGGGGGCGCACGGCGGCGATCCCCCTGCGGACGGGCGCGGCGCATCGCCACCCGGCGGTGCGGGCCCGTTCGGGCACGGCGAAGCCGGGTGTTGAGGTGATGAGCCGTCAGAGATGTGCGCAGGGAGGGTCGTTACCGCGTGCCGGGAGTGTGCGAGGACAAGCGGGGGCAGGGGCAACTGTGGCCCGGACTACTGCAATCCATGTCTCTCGCCTCCTCCCGGTCGACGCACCCCGTGGTGCGTGTGATCGACGCGGCAAGGAGTTCGCCGGCGCGCGAAGCGACCGCCGGTTCACCCCAACTCGTCAGAGCTTTGGCACTCCACGGCGTGTCCAGCCCGGTCGGGCCGGAAGCCACTTCGGATCAACCCTTAGGTCGGGAAGATCTGTCCTAACCCTGGGCGTCTCTCGACGTCGTCGGATCAGTGGCCTGTGTCCGTGAAGAAGCCTCACCGAACGAGGTGCCTTCTTCAAACCTCCAGAAGCATAGACCGCGCGGAGGCCAATACTTGCGTACTTGGTAGAACCTTTACCTTCTGTCCCGGCTGCCCCGGCCGGGGCGCGGCGAGGCACGGCGGGGCGGATCGGGTGACGTGGGGTTTTGCCGCCGGGCCGCCACGGAACGACTTCCCACCGCATCGGCAGCAGCACCAGGTTGCGCCCGAATCCGAGGGGTGGCATGGCGTCCGCAGGCTCCCAGGACGGTCCCCGGCAGGCGCGGGCCCTCGTGCTCGCCCGCCACGCGAAGCTGTGGCTCGTTCCGAGCATCCTGTGCGGCCTGCTGGCCGTGGTGCTCTCGCTGCTCTACATGGGCGGCATCCTCAACCCGACCGGGCACCTGCACCGGCTCCCGATCGCCCTGGTGAACGCGGATCAGGGCCCGCCGCCGCCGGGCCGGACGGAGAGCCTGGGCGCGCGGCTCACCCGGGAGATCGTCGCCGGGACGCCCGGCAGCACCGTCGACTGGCGCCAGGTCGACCAGGTCGAGGCGATGGACCTGCTCTCCACCGGGAAGGTCTACGGCGCGCTGCTCGTCCCGCAGGCGTTCACCGCCGACGTGGCGGCACTGACCACCGGCCGGGCCACCGAACGGCCCACCCTGACGGTGCTGACCAACCCCGGCCTCGGCAGCCTCGGCTCCTCGCTGGCCTCCCAGATCACCCAGTCCGCCGCCCACCAGGCCTCGCTGGCGCTCGGCAAGGAGCTGACCGCCGCCGCGCCGCCGGCCGGTCCCGCCGGCTCCGGCTCCGGCACGGGCGCCAACGCCACCGCGCGGCTGCTGCTCGCCGACCCGCTCGCCGTCACCACCCGGGTCGGCCACCCGATCGGCACCCACAGCGGGCTCGGCCTGAGCGCCTTCTACTACACCCTGCTGGCCGTGCTGACCGGCTTCATCGGCGGCAACATCATCCACAACGGCGTCGACACCGCGCTCGGCTACAGCGACAGCGAGCTCGGCCCCTGGCACACCCGGCGCCCGACCGTCCCGATCACCCGCACCCAGACCCTGCTGCTGAAGATGGTCATGACGGCCGGCATCATGCTGCTCACCACCACCCTGGTGATGCTCTGCTCGGTCACCGTCCTCGGCATGGACGCCCCGCACCAGGCGCTGCTCTGGGTCTTCGCCTACTGCGCCAGCCTCGCCGTCGGCCTCGGGGTCCAGGCGATCAACGCGGCGTTCGGCGGGATCGGGCAGCTGGTGTCCATGTTCGTCTTCATCGCGCTGGCGCTGCCCTCCTCGGGGGCGACCATCCCGCTCCAGGCGGTGCCCGGCTTCTACCGCTTCCTCAGCGTCTTCGAGCCGATGCGCCAGCTCAGCGACGGCATCCGGGCGATCCTGTTCTTCGACGCCCGGGCGGACGCGGGCCTGGCCCGGGGCTGGACCATGATCGCGGTCGGCGTGGTGCTCGCCCTGGCCTTCGGCTTCGGGATGACCCGGTACTACGACCGCAAGGGCCTGCACCGCTGGACGCCGCAGCCGTCGGAGTAGACGTAGTCGTCGGCGTAGGCGCCACGCCTGATCCCTACGCCTCCTACGCCTTGGTGACGGTGACCTTGAGGTGTTTCATGATCGGCTGGTCGCTCTGGGTGCTGTAGTCGCCGATCGCGCACAGCACGTTCATCTCGGGCATGTAGCCCGCCGCGCAGCCCCGCGGGATGTCGTACGGGATCGCGAGATAGCCGTTCAACGTGCGGGTGCTGCCGTCCTTCGCGGTGCTGGTGATGTCGACCGGGTCGAGCTCGGCGATGCCGCGCTCGCGCATGTCGTCGGTGTTCAGGAAGACCAGCGTGCGCAGGTTCCGCACGCCCCGGTAGCGGTCGTTGTCGGAGTAGATGGTGGTGTTCCACTGGTCGTGGGAGCGCATGGTGCCCAGCGCCAGGGTGCCCGGGGCGGGAACGACGTCGGGCAGCGGGGCGGTGGAGAACTCGGCCCGCCCGGAGGGGGTGAGGAAGACCAGTTCGCGGGCCGGCTGCTTGATCCGGAACCCGAGCGGCAGCCGCACCCGGCGGTTGAAGTCCTCGAAGCCGTCCAGGGCCCGGGACATGGTGTCGCGGATGCGGTCGTAGTCCTCGATGTACCACTCCCACGGTGTCCCGCTGTCCGGCAGCGCCGCGCGGGCCATCCCGGCGACGATGGCGGGCTCGGACAGCAGGTGCGGGGAGGCCGGGCGCTTCATGCCGACGGACAGGTGCACCATGCTCATCGAGTCCTCGACCGAGGTGCTCTGCACCCCGCCGCGCTGGTGGTCCTTCTCGGTGCGGCCCAGGCACGGCAGGATCAGCGCCCGGCGGCCGTGCACCAGGTGGCTGCGGTTCAGCTTGGTGCTCACCTGGACGGTCAACTCGCAGCCGCGCAACGCCTCATAGGTGTAAGGCGTGTCGGGCGCGGCGAGCGCGAAGTTGCCGCCCATGGCGACGAAGACCGTCACCTCGCCGCGCCGCATCGCCTCGACGGCGGAGACGGTGTCCAGGCCGTGCGCGCGCGGCGGGTCGATCCCGCAGGCCTCGGCGAGGCGGTCCAGGAACTCGGGTGAGGGGCGGTGGTCGATGCCGCAGGTGCGGTTGCCCTGGACGTTGCTGTGCCCGCGCACCGGCGACGGGCCGGCGCCCTCACGGCCCAGGTTGCCGCGCAGCAGCAGGAGGTTGACGATCTCCCGCACGGTGTCCACGCCGTGCTCGTGCTGGGTGACGCCCAGGCACCAGCTGACGATGGAGCGGTCGGCGTCGCGGTAGACCCGGGCGGCCTTGAGGACCTCGGCCCGGCCGAGCCCGCTCTGCCGCTCGATCTCCTCCCAGGGCGTGGCCCCGCACAGCGCGCGGTACGCCTCGAACCCGGTGGTGTGGCGCTCGATGAACTGCCGGTCCAGGGCCTGGGGGTCGGCCGTGGCCTGCTCCAGGATCGCCTTGGCCATGCCGCGCACCAGTGCCATGTCGCCGCCGATGCGCGGCTGGAGGTTCAGCGTGCTGGTCTTCGTGGACTTGAACAGCGCCATGTCCACGAACTCGTGCGGGACGATGGTGCGGGTGGCGGCCGCCTCGATCAGCGGGTTGATGTGTACGATCTGCGCGCCGCGGCGGTGCGCGTCGGCGAGGGCGGTGAGCATCCGGGGCGCGTTGGAGGCGGCGTTGACGCCCATGATGAACAGCGCGTCGGTGACCTCCCAGTCCTTGAGGTCGACCGTGCCCTTCCCGGTGCCCAGCGAGGCCTGGAGCGCGCGTCCGCTGGCCTCGTGGCACATGTTGGAGCAGTCCGGCAGGTTGTTGGTGCCCAGTTCGCGGGCCATCAGCTGGTAGAGGAAGGTGGCCTCGTTGCCGAGCCGGCCGGAGGTGTAGAAGGCGGCCCGGTTCGGGTCGTCCAGCTCGCGCAGGGTGCGGCCGACCAGCTCGAAGGCGTCCTTCCAGCTGATCGGGACGTAATGGTCCGAGCCGGCGTCGTACACCATCGGCCCGGTGAGGCGGCCCTGGTCCTCCAGCGCGAAGTCGCTCCACCCGGACAGCTCGGTCACCGAGTGGGCGGCGAAGAAGTCGCGGCCGACCCGCTTGCGGGTCATCTCCCAGGTGACGTGCTTGATGCCGTTCTCGCAGATGTCCAGGTGCAGGCCCTTGGTGTCGTCCGGCCAGGCGCACCCGGGGCAGTCGAAGCCGCCGCTCTCGTGGTTCATCCGCATGATCGCCCGGGGCCCGTCCACGTACGCGCCCTCCTTGACCAGGAAGCGCGTCACGCTCTTCGCGGCACCCCAGCCTGCGGCCGGGTGGTGGTACGGCGCGAACTGCGGCGGCCCGACGGGGTCGGGGCCCACGGCCGGCTCGTCCCGGGCGGGCTCCTGCTGGGGGTCGTCGGGGGAGCTCACGAAGCCCGCCGTCCGCCGACCGACAGCACGACCGCGCTCGCCGCGCCGTTCGGCGCCTCGTAGTTCACGGTCTCCCCGGCGTGCCGCCCGAGCAGCGCCCGCCCGAGCGGGCTGTCGGCGGTCACCAGGGTCTCCTCCCGCACCTCGGCGAGCTCCGCCACCTCGACGGTCTCCTCCACCCCGTCCGCGAACCGCACGGTGACCGTGGAGCCCACCCCCACCACCTCCGTGGACGGCGGCCCGGCGGCGGCCCCCTCGCGGACCCGGGCCTCCAGCTCGGCGATCCGCTCGTCCAGCCGGGCGACGTCGTCGGCCCGCTGCAACTCGTCCGCAGCGTCCGCCCGGTCGCCCACGTCCTCCCCGCGCAGCGTCCCCACCACTTTCGCCCGCTCGGCGCGCAGCTCGGCCAACTCCTCCTGCACGGCGCGCAGGGCCTCGGCACTGATGGGCTCGGGACCGTCTGTCATGGCTGCTCCCGGGTCGTTCGCGGAACGCTCAAGCACAGGTCGCTTCCATTACCCCACCACCCCGCACCCCCGGCAAATCCGGCACGGGCGAGGCCTCCGCGACCGGCCCCGGGGGTGGCGGTGATCACCTTCGCGGTGGGTGGGCGGCGGGGCGGTGGGCCCCGGCCGGGACGAAGCCGCAGGTCCGGGCGGTGCGGGCGGGGCGCGGTCGGGCGGGCGGGGAGAGGGACCGGCGGAAGGGGCGGGGGCGGGCGAAGCTACCATGTGCGCAACACCCTCAGCTCGAAAGATGGACTTGTGACTGTCAACGACGACGTGTTCACGGACTGGAAGAACCGCGAGGAGATCGCGGAGTCGATGATCCCGATCATCGGGCGACTGCACCGCGAGCGGGACGTGACCGTCCTGCTGCACAGCAGGTCCCTGGTGAACAAGTCGGTGGTCAGCATCCTGAAGACGCACCGCTTCGCCCGCCAGATAGCCGGCGCCGAGCTCTCGGTCACCGAGACGATGCCCTTCCTGAGTGCGCTGACCACCCTGGACCTCGGCCCCTCGCAGATCGACATCGGCATGCTCGCCGCGACCTACCGGGCCGACGACCACGGCCTGTCGGTCGAGGAGTTCACCGCCCAGGCCGTCTCCGGCGCCACCGGCGAGAACAAGCTGGAGCGCCGCGACGCCCGCGACGTCGTCCTCTACGGCTTCGGCCGGATCGGCCGCCTGGTCGCCCGCCTGCTGATCGAGAAGGCCTCCGGCAACGGCCTGCGCCTGAAGGCCATCGTCGTGCGCGACAGCGGCGGCGACGACCTGGTCAAGCGCGCCTCGCTGCTGCGCCGGGACTCCATCCACGGCCAGTTCCAGGGCACGATCACCGTCGACGAGGCGAACAACAAGATCATCGCCAACGGCAACGAGATCACCGTGATCTACTCCGACGACCCGACCAAGGTCGACTACACGGAGTACGGGATCAAGGACGCCATCCTGATCGACAACACCGGCCGCTGGCGCGACCGGGAGGGCCTGTCCAAGCACCTGCGCCCCGGCATCGCCAAGGTCGTGCTGACCGCGCCGGGCAAGGGCGACGTCCCGAACATCGTCCACGGCGTCAACCACGACACGATCAAGCCCGACGAGCAGATCCTGTCCTGCGCCTCCTGCACCACCAACGCCATCGTCCCGCCGCTGAAGGCGATGGACGACGAGTACGGCGTGCTGCGCGGGCACGTGGAGACCGTCCACTCGTTCACCAACGACCAGAACCTGCTGGACAACTACCACAAGGCCGACCGTCGCGGCCGCTCGGCACCGCTCAACATGGTGATCACCGAGACCGGCGCCGCCTCGGCCGTCGCCAAGGCCCTGCCGGACCTCCAGGCGAAGATCACCGGCAGCTCGATCCGCGTCCCCGTGCCGGACGTCTCGATCGCCATCCTCAACCTGCAGCTGGCCCGCGAGACCAACCGCGAGGAGGTCCTCGACTACCTGCGCAACGTCTCGTTGACCTCGCCGCTGAAGCGTCAGATCGACTTCACCGACTCCCCCGACGCGGTCTCCAGCGACTTCATCGGCTCGCGCCACGCCTCGATCGTCGACGCCGGCGCCACCAAGGTCGAGGGCGACAACGCGATCCTCTACCTGTGGTACGACAACGAGTTCGGCTACTCCTGCCAGGTCATCCGGGTCGTCCAGTACGTCTCGGGCGTCGAGTTCCCGACCTACCCGGCCCCGGCGGTCTGATCCTCCGGTAGTTCAGGTAGTCCCGGCAGTTCCGGCGGCGGGGCGGTGACCAGTAC